>NZ_JAJSZC010000106.1:0-25489 GCF_036815105.1 Streptomyces sp. IBSBF 3136 | reverse complement strand
TGGCCACCGGCGGGGTCGCGGGCGCGGACGTCGGGCCGGGGCCGGACGTCGCCGGCGGGGCCGAGGGACCGCGCGGGGCGGTGCCGTAGCCGTCGATGGTGACGACGGCGCCGGCCGGTGAGATCGCCACCTGGGCGTGCCAGTGCCCGGACGGCTCGCGCAGATGGTCGACGTACACCTTGATCGTCAGCGTGTCGCCGGGGTCGAGGGTTCCCGCGGACCGGCTGAGGTAGAGCCAGGCGGCCGAGGTGGACGCCGACCAGCGGACCGGGCCCGTCCCGGACGCCGTGAGGGTGATCAGAGTGGTGTCGCCGTCGTTGCTCGCGCCGACCGTGAGCCGGCCGGCGCCCTCGCGGTCTCCCCCGTTGACGCTGACGACCTCGACGGAGACGTCCGGGCTGCCGGCCTTGCCCCGGCCGCCGGGCTTCACGCTGGCGTTGCCCGCGTTCTCGTAGCCGCCCGCGGTGTCGCCGCCGAGCGCGTCGGGGCCCTCGGCCTCGCGCGCGGTGGCCGCGCGGCCGTCGTCCTCGCCGGTCGGCGTGCCGTGGTAGGCGGCCCACAGGGCGATCACGGGGGCCGCGACGACGGTGGCGACGACCGTGGTGGTGACGGCACGCGCGCGCAGGCGGTCCCGCCGGGCGGCGTGGTCCTTGGGGTCCATCGGGAAGCCGCGCCGGTCGAAGCGGGGCGCTGCCGCGCCCCGCGCGCGCGGCTGGTGCGCGAGGGCGACGTGCAGGGCGGCGCGGGGAGCCTCCAGGACGGGCAGCTCGGCCGGGGTCACCGTGGCCCCGGGCCAGCGGCCGGGCACCGCGCGTTCGGCGGTACGGCGGCAGCGCGGGCAGTCGTCGACGTGCCGGACCAGCTCGCGGCGCAGGGCCGTGCTGAGGACCAGCCGGCTGTCCCCGGTGAGATGGGCCACGCTCGGACAGCCGCCGGTCTCGACCACGGCGAGCGCGGCCCGGGTGCGTTCGACCTCGCAGGCGGCGGCGGACAGCAGCTCGCGCGCGGTGGCGGGCTCCATGCCGAGGACGGCGGCGACCTCGTGGGCGGCCAGGTGGTGCCGGACGGCCAGTTCCAGGGCCTCGCGCTGCTCGGGGGTGGTGCCCGCCGCCTCGGGCCAGGCGAGCAGGGCCAGTTCGCGCCGCCGCTCCTCCTCGACCTCGGCGGACACGGGCGGCTGGGGCGCCTGGCCCGCGGCGGCGGGACGGCCGGCCGCGTGGGTGGCCTGACGTTTCTGCTTGGCCTCGGCGAGCCCGCGCAGGCACGCCCAGCGGGCCAGCGCGTACAGCCAGGCCCTGCGGTCGTCGGCGGCCTGCGGGACGCGCTGTCCGCGCCGCTCGGCCAGCGCCAGGACGTCCCCGAGGGCGGTGGTGGCCGCGTCGTGGTCGCACAGCACCGACAGACAGTAGGTGAACAGTCCGTCCAGGTACGGCTCGTAGCGCGCCGGCGGCCGCTGGGCGAGCGTGCGCGCGGCGGCGCGGTCGCGCGCCTCCCGATGCGCCCGGTGTGCGCCGGTGGTGCGGGTCGTCGTCCGAGAACTGCTGCTCATCACCCGTGCGACCGTAGGCGGCGGCGGAGTGTCCGATCTGGCACCTTGAGCACTTTTAATCCGTACGGGTGAAACGATCCCTCATAAGGGGACAGGAACCTTTCATTCCGTGGCGCGATCTCCGTAGGTCGTGGCCGATACCGGACCACCCACATGCGCCCCGGGCGGGCTCTGTCAGTGCCCCGGGCTACGGTTTCCGCATGGCTGCCCGTACCAAGACCACCAAGGACCGACCGTCCTACCGCTGCACCGAGTGCGGCTGGCAGACGGCCAAGTGGCTCGGCCGCTGTCCCGAGTGCCAGGCCTGGGGCACGGTCGAGGAGTACGGCGCGCCCGCGGTCCGTACGACGGCACCGGGCCGGGTCACCTCCTCCGCGCTGCCCATCGGGCAGGTCGACGGCCGGCAGGCCACCGCCCGCCCCACCGGTGTGCCGGAGCTGGACCGGGTGCTCGGCGGCGGCCTGGTCCCCGGCGCGGTCGTGCTGCTCGCCGGCGAGCCCGGCGTCGGCAAGTCCACCCTGCTGCTGGACGTGGCGGCCAAGTCGGCGAGCGAGGAGCACCCGACCCTCTACGTGACCGGCGAGGAGTCGGCGAGCCAGGTCCGGCTGCGCGCCGACCGCATCCACGCCCTCGACGACCACCTGTACCTGGCCGCCGAGACCGATCTCGCGGCCGTCCTCGGCCACTTGGACGCGGTGAAGCCGTCCCTGCTGATCCTCGACTCGGTGCAGACGGTGGCCTCGCCGGAGATCGACGGCGCGCCGGGCGGCATGGCCCAGGTCCGCGAGGTGGCGGGCGCGCTGATCCGCGCCTCCAAGGAGCGCGGGATGTCGACGCTCCTGGTGGGCCACGTCACCAAGGACGGCGCGATCGCCGGCCCCCGGCTGCTGGAGCACCTGGTGGACGTCGTCCTGCACTTCGAGGGCGACCGGCACGCGCGGCTGCGCCTGGTACGCGGCGTGAAGAACCGCTACGGCGCCACGGACGAGGTCGGCTGCTTCGAGCTGCACGACGAGGGCATCACGGGTCTGGCGGACCCGAGCGGCCTGTTCCTGACCCGACGTGACGAGCCGGTGCCCGGCACCTGCCTGACGGTCACCCTGGAGGGCCGCCGCCCGCTGGTGGCCGAGGTGCAGGCGCTGACCGTGGACTCCCAGATCCCCTCCCCGCGCCGGACCACCTCGGGCCTGGAGACCTCCCGGGTGTCGATGATGCTGGCGGTGCTGGAGCAGCGCGGCAGGATCAGCGCGCTCGGCAAGCGGGACATCTACTCCGCGACGGTCGGCGGCGTGAAGCTGTCCGAACCGGCCGCCGACCTGGCGATCGCCCTCGCCCTCGCCTCGGCCGCCAGTGACACCCCGCTGCCCAAGAACCTCGTCGCGATCGGCGAGGTGGGCCTGGCCGGCGAGGTGAGACGGGTCACGGGCGTGCAGCGCAGGCTCGCCGAGGCGCACCGGCTGGGCTTCACGCACGCGCTGGTACCGGGCGACCCGGGCAAGGTCCCGGCCGGTATGAAGGTGCTGGAAGTCGCCGACATGGGGGAGGCGCTCCGGGTGCTGCCGCGCTCCCGTCGCCGAGAGGCCCCACGGGAGGCGGAGGAGCGCCGGTAGACTTTGCCCAGGTCTCGCCCGTCCGTACGAACCGAGTGCGCACGACGGCAGCGCCCAGAACCTGCGACCGGAGGAGTGCAGTGGCAGCCAACGACCGGGCAGCAGCTCCCGGAAAATCCGGTGGGAGTGCCGGCTCCGATCGCCTGATGCGCGCCTCGCTGAGCGCCGTGGCGCCCGGCACGCCCCTGCGCGACGGCCTGGAGCGGGTCCTGCGCGGCAACACCGGCGGGCTGATCGTCCTCGGTTCCGACAAGACCGTCGAGGCCATGTGCACCGGCGGCTTCGTCCTCGACGTGGAGTTCGCGGCGACGCGGCTGCGGGAGCTGTGCAAGCTGGACGGCGGCATCGTGCTCTCCTCCGACCTGTCGAAGATCCTGCGGGCCGGTGTGCAGCTGGTCCCGGACCCGACGATCCCGACGGAGGAGACCGGCACCCGGCACCGTACGGCGGACCGGGTCTCGAAGCAGGTCGGCTTCCCGGTGGTCTCGGTCTCCCAGTCCATGCGGCTGATCGCCCTGTACGTCGACGGGCAGCGGCGGGTACTGGAGGACTCGGCGGCGATCCTCTCCCGCGCGAACCAGGCGCTGGCCACCCTGGAGCGGTACAAGCTCCGGCTGGACGAGGTCGCGGGCACTTTGTCGGCGCTGGAGATCGAGGACCTGGTGACGGTCCGGGACGTCTCCGCCGTGGCCCAGCGCCTGGAGATGGTCCGGCGCATCGCCACCGAGATCGCGGAGTACGTGGTCGAACTGGGCACCGACGGCCGTCTTCTGGCCCTCCAGCTGGAGGAGCTGATCGCCGGGGTGGAACCCGACCGCGAGCTGGTCGTCCGGGACTACGTGCCCGAGCCCACCGCGAAGCGCTCCCGCACGGTCGAGGAGGCGCTGTTCGAGCTGGACGCCCTCAGCCACGCGGAACTGCTCGAAATGGGCACGGTGGCGCGGGCGCTGGGGTACACGGGCTCTCCTGAGACGCTGGACTCGGCGGTCTCCCCGCGCGGCTTCCGGCTGCTGGCGAAGGTGCCGCGGCTGCCGGGGGCGATCATCGACCGGCTGGTGGAGCACTTCGGCGGTCTGCAGAAGCTGCTCGCCGCCAGCGTGGACGACCTCCAGGCCGTCGACGGTGTGGGCGAGGCCCGGGCCCGGAGCGTGCGGGAGGGCCTGTCGCGCCTGGCCGAGTCCTCCATCCTGGAGCGCTACGTCTGAGACCGGGCAGCGGTCGGCCGCGGCGCGGCCGCCCGCGCCTGCCGGGGAACGGCCCTGGTCCTCCGCCGACCGCCGGCACGCCGGGGAACGGCCCTGGTCCTCCGCCGGCACGCCGGGGAACGGCCCTAGTCCTCCGCCAGCACGAAGGAGGCCTGGGCCTTGGGGAAGCCCGGTGCCTTCGCCTCCAGCAGGTAGGTACCCGGCTTCGCGGACCCGGCCGGGGGAGTCGCGCACTGCGCGGCGCTCGGCTTGCGGTCCCACTTCACGTCGTAGGTGATGCTCTGCCCCGCGGACACCCGGAACACCAGGTTCGCGGCGCCCTTCGGGCAGTCGGCCGAGGACCAGTAGTCGTCGCCGCCGTCCGCCGGCGTGATGGTCAACACCGCCTTCTTGGGCCCGAGATCGACCTTGCAGTCGGTGGACGAGCCGTTCTTCGCGGTCAGTTCGAAGGTGGGCGTCTGGTCCGGTGAGTACGAGTTGTGCAGGCTGCGCAGGCTCAACGTGACCGCTCCGGCGGTGCAGTCGGGCAGCGAGGAGGAGGCCGGCAGCGCATCGCCGGCGACGACGGCGCCGCCGCCCGAACCCGACCCCGGGGCCGAGCCGCCCGCCGACCCGGAGGAACCGGAGCCGCCCTTGCCGTCCGAGCCCGAGCCGCCGTCCGCCCCGGAGCCGCTGCCTCCGGAGCCACCGCCGCCCGACTCGTCGCGCCCGCCCGGGTGTTGGCTGATCGCGGAACCCGACGGGGTGGGCCCCGGCGTGATCGTGGACACGGGACCCTTGCCGTTGGACCCGTCGGCGCCGTTCTTGCCGCCCCCGCCGCCGGACACCACGATCCAGACGATCACGAGGGCCAACAGGGCCAACAGGGACAGCAGTACGGCCCTCCGTCGCCAGTAGATGGAGGAGGGAAGCGGCCCGACCGGATTGCGCAGAGATCCCACGGCGCAAACTGTACGAGAGATCAGCGCCCTTACCGGCGCCACCCGCCGCCCGGGGCGCAACTTTTCCGGATCATCATTCCGGCAACTGCCCGGGAGGAAGGGGTCATTCACGCAGGGCGACGCAATGCGACGCTCCGCAATCGCGCCGTCGCCGACCACGCCCGCCCGAGCCGTGGCAGGATCGGAAGGGCCATGACTGAGAAGCTCCACACCCCCGTGATCTCCTGGTTCGACGCGCACGCCCGCGACCTCCCCTGGCGCCGCCCGGAGGCGGGCCCCTGGGGTGTGATGGTCAGCGAGTTCATGCTCCAGCAGACCCCCGTGAGCCGCGTCCAGCCCGTCTACGAGCAGTGGCTGACCCGCTGGCCGCGCCCCGCCGACCTCGCCGGGGAGGCGCCCGGCGAGGCGGTGCGCGCCTGGGGCCGGCTCGGCTACCCGCGCCGCGCCCTGCGGCTGCACGGCGCCGCGGTGGCCATAACGGAGCGGCACGGCGGCGACGTACCGACGGACCACGCACAGCTGCTGGCGCTGCCCGGCATCGGCGAGTACACGGCGGCCGCGGTGGCCTCCTTCGCGTACGGGCAGCGGCACCCGGTGCTGGACACCAACGTGCGCCGGGTCCTGGCCCGGGCGGTGACGGGCGTGCAGTACCCGCCGAACGCCACCACGGCTGCCGAGCGCCGGCTGGCCCGCGAGCTGCTGCCGGAGGACGAGGGGACGGCCGCCCGGTGGGCCGCCGCCTCCATGGAGCTGGGCGCCCTGGTGTGCACGGCGAAGAACGAGGGCTGCCAGCGCTGCCCGATCGCCCCGCAGTGCGCCTGGCGGCTCGCGGGCAAGCCGGAGCACGAGGGGCCGCCGCGCCGCGGGCAGACGTACGCCGGCACGGACCGGCAGGTGCGCGGCAAGCTGCTGGCCGTGCTGCGGGAGGCGCACGTGCCGGTGCCGCAGGCGGCGTTGGACCGGGTGTGGCACGAGCCGGTGCAGCGCGCCCGCGCGCTCGACGGACTCGTCACGGACGGTCTGGTGGAGCCGCTGCCCGGCGGCCTGTACCGGCTGCCCCTCACCTGACGGACCGGGAGCGCCTGACGCACCTGGCGGAGCTGACGTACGGACAAGTCCGCGTCACACAGGGTCTGTTACGGACCAGCATCCCTAACAAAGCGCCACATAAAGGGACATAGACACCGCGCCCTTTACCCCTCACCTACTTCCGTTACACAACCGACGGACAGCCGATTGCTAGCCGAAGGCTGCTCCGCACAGCCCCGTGACAACCGCTCCGTAGTTTCTTTCCCGTACCCGGCAGACCACGGGACAGCGGAAAGAGCGGGACTTCGGGAACGAGCCGGAGTACACGGGGAGCGGAGGCGGTTGATCATGGCGCAGGGCGAGGTGCTCGAGTTCGAGGAGTACGTGCGGACCCGGCAGGACGCGCTGCTGCGCAGCGCCCGCCGGCTGGTGCCGGACCCGGTCGACGCCCAGGACCTGCTCCAGACGGCGCTCGTGCGCACGTACGGCCGCTGGGAGGGCATCGCCGACAAGCGGCTCGCCGACGCCTACCTGCGCCGCGTCATGATCAACACCCGCACCGAGTGGTGGCGCGCCCGCAAGCTGGAGGAGGTCCCGACCGAGCAGCTGCCGGACGCGTCCGTGGAGGACTCCACCGAGCAGCACGCCGACCGGGCCCTGCTGATGGACATCATGAAGGTGCTCGCACCCAAGCAGCGCAGTGTCGTGGTGCTGCGACACTGGGAGCAGATGTCCACTGAGGAGACGGCCGCGGCCCTCGGCATGTCGGCGGGTACGGTCAAGAGCACGCTGCACCGGGCGCTCGCCCGGCTCCGTGAGGAGCTGGAGGCCCGCGATCTGGACGCACGCGCGCTGGAGCGTGAGGAGCGGGAGCGTTGCGCGGCCTGACCGGGGCCGGGCCCAGCGAGGCCCGAGGCAGTACTCAGGCGGTGATCGCGGCGGTTGCCGCGCTCGCCGCCATCGCCCTTTTCGTCGCCGCCTGCGGCACCGGGGGCACGGGCGCACGGGACGAGGGCCCGGCGCACGCCTCCGCCGTGGCCGGGTCCGGCGCCTCGCCGGCGCCGAGTCCCTCCGACTCCTACCGGCGGGTGGACGCCGTGTCGCTGGTCCGGCACGACCCGGAGGTCTCGGCGGCCGTCAAGCGTGAGCTGAAGCCGTGCAGCGGCGACGACTACCCCGTCGACGTCTCCTACGGCGCCCTGACCGGCGGCTCCGTCGACGACGTCGTCGTCAACGTGCTGACCTGTGCCGACGCGGTCGGCATCGGCTCGTACGTCTACCGGGACGACAACGGCGCGTACAAGAATGTCTTCAAGAGCGAGGAGTCCCCGGTCTACGCGGAGATCGAGGACGGCGTCCTGTCGGTGACCAAGCAGTTCTACCGGAAGGGCGACCCCATCTCCAGCCCGTCCGGCGAGGACGTGACGCCCTACCGGTGGACGGCCGGGCGGTTCGTGCAGGGCAAGGGCGTCCACAGGTTCTACAGCAACTCCGTCGGCGGGGATGCGACGCCCACGCCGGGCAACTGACCGACACATCACCGAGGACTGAGAGCGCGGGATGGCAGACCAGACCCATGTCCTGTTCGTCGAGGACGACGACGTCATCCGCGAGGCCACGCAGCTCGCCCTGGAGCGGGACGGCTTCGCGGTGACGGCCATGCCCGACGGCCTCTCGGGGCTGGCGGCGTTCCGGGCGGACCGGCCGGACATCGCGCTGCTGGACGTGATGGTGCCGGGCCTGGACGGGGTCAGCCTGTGCCGGCGCATCCGCGACGAGTCGACCGTGCCGGTGATCATGCTGTCGGCGCGCGCCGACTCCATCGACGTCGTCCTCGGCCTGGAGGCGGGCGCCGACGACTACGTGACCAAGCCGTTCGACGGTGCCGTGCTGGTCGCCCGGATCCGTGCCGTGCTGCGCCGCTTCGGCCACGCCGGCGGTGCCGCGCACCCGGAGGAGCCCGCCGCGGCGATGACCGGCGGCACGCTGTCCTTCGGCGACCTGGAGATCGACACCGAGGGCATGGAGGTGCGGCGGGCCGGGCAGCCGGTGGCGCTCACCCCGACCGAGATGCGGCTGCTGCTGGAGTTCTCCGGCGCGCCCGGCACCGTGCTCTCCCGGGACAAGCTGCTGGAGCGGGTGTGGGACTACGGCTGGGGCGGGGACACCCGGGTCGTCGACGTCCATGTGCAGCGGCTGCGGCAGAAGATCGGCCAGGACCGGATCGAGACGGTCCGCGGTTTCGGCTACAAGTTGAAGGCCTGAGCGGGGCGGCATGCGGGGGATCATTCGGCACCCGGTCCGGCACATGGAGAGGGCCGGCCTGCGCACCGGGCTCAGATGGAAGCTCAGCGCGGCGATCGCGCTGGTCGCCGGGCTGGTGGCGATCGCGCTGAGCCTGGTCGTGCACAACGCGGCGCGGGTCTCGATGCTGGACAACGCGCGCGACCTGGCCAACGCCCGGGTGCAGATCGCCCAGGGCAACTACGAGCGGTACAAGCGGACGAACTTCCCGGACATCAAGATCGACGACCCGGAGCTGCCGGGCGCCCTGCGCGACAAGGTCGAGGAGGGCCGCCGCGCCAGCGACGTCTCTGACCACGGCGGGGGGCCGCCGGACATCTGGGCGGCCGTACCGGTCAAGGACGGCCATGTGCTGTCCCTGCACACCCACTTCCCCGACCGCTCCACGGACGTGATGAAGGACCTCGACCAGGCCCTGGTCATCGGGTCCATCGCGGTCGTGTTCGGCGGCAGCGCACTCGGCGTCCTGATCGGCGGGCAGCTCTCCCGGCGGCTGCGCAAGGCGGCCGCCGCCGCGGGCCAGGTGGCCAAGGGCGAGACCGACGTACGGGTCCGGGAGGCCATCGGCGGGGTGGTGCGGGACGAGACCGACGATCTCGCCCGCGCGGTCGACGCCATGGCGGACGCGCTGCGCCAGCGCCTGGAGGCCGAGCGGCGGGTCACCGCGGACATCGCGCACGAGCTGCGCACCCCGGTGACGGGCCTGCTCACGGCCGCCGAACTGCTGCCGCCCGGCCGCCCGACGGAACTGGTCCTGGACCGGGCGAAGGCGATGCGCACCCTCGTCGAGGACGTGCTGGAGGTGGCCCGGCTGGACAGCGCCTCCGAGCGGGCCGAGCTGCAGGACATCATGCTGGGCGACTTCGTGGCCCGGCGCGTGGCCGCCAAGGACCCGGACGTCGCCGTACGCGTGGTGCACGAGTCGGCGGTCACCACCGACCCGCGGCGCCTCGAACGGGTGCTGTTCAACCTGCTCGCCAACGCCGCCCGGCACGGCCGGCCGCCGATCGAGGTCACCGTCGAGGGCCGGGTCATCCGGGTCCGCGACCACGGCCCAGGCTTCCCCGAGGAACTGCTCGACGAGGGCCCGAGCCGCTTCCGCACCGGCAGCATGGACCGCGCCGGGCAGGGCCACGGGCTGGGCCTGACCATCGCGGCCGGCCAGGCCCGGGTGCTGGGCGCCCGGCTGACCTTCCGCAACGTGCGGCCCGCCGGCACACCCGGCCACATCCCGGCCGAGGGCGCGGTGGCCGTCCTCTGGCTCCCGGAACACGCCCCGACCAGCACGGGCAGCCATCCGATGCTGCCGTTGTCCGGCGGTACCGCCTGACGGCTCCGGCGCCCGGGACCCCACGGTGTGCGCGCGGCCTTCAGACGGTCGCCACGAGCAGTTCCTCCCCCCGTGACGGGCGCAGGCCGTCCGGCCGCCCGGCGAAGGCGACTCGTACGGCCGTGTGGTCCGCCGCCTCCGCCGTCCGCTCGCGCACGCCGGTCCCCTCCCGCCGGCCGGTCAGCCGAAGTCCTTGGAGAAGTCGAGCTCCTCGCTGCGCTCGGTCAGCGAGTACCAGTTGCCGTTGTCGTCCCGGAAGATCGCCTCGATGCCGTACGGCCGCTCCTTCGGCTCCTGCACGAACTCCACGCCCCGGGCGCTGAAGGTCTCGAAGTCCCGCCGGCAGTCGTCGGTGTGGAACGCCCCGGCGCCCAGCGCCCCCTTGGCGACCAGCTTCCTCATCGCCTCGGCCGACTCGGGGTCGAGGCCGGGGCCGTCCAGGCTCATGAGGGCCAGCTCCACGTCGGGCTGGTCCTTGGCGCCGACGGTGATCCAGCGCATGTCGCCCACCGCGAGGTCGCTGCGCACCTCGAAGTCCAGCTTCTCGGTGAAGAAGGCCTTCGTTCGCTGCTGGTCGAGGCTCCACACGGTGCTGATGCCCAGGCCCTTGATCATGGTTCCGCTCTCCTGTCGGCAGGTCGCTGTTCCTGCTCGTCACCGTAGGCAGCGGCGGCCCCGGCGCGCTTCTTCGAAGTTGCGGTGTTGAAGCCGCCGGCCCAGAGCATGGCGTAGCAGCCGGGGATGAGGGAGGCGCCGCGGCCCACGTGCCGCGCGCGGTACTCGCTCGGGGTGAGCCCGGTGCGGGCCTTGAAACGGGCGGAGAAGGTGCCGAGGCTGCTGAAGCCCACGAGGGTGCAGATCTCGGTGACGGTGAGGTTGGCGCCGCGCAGCATCTCCTCGGCCCGCTCGATCCGGCGGTGGGTCAGGTACTGGCCGGGCGTCTCACCGTAGGCGTCCTTGAAGGCGCGCAGGAAGTGGTAGCGCGAGTACCCGGCGTGCGCGGCCACCGTGTCCAGGTCGAGTTCCGGGTCGGCCCAGTCGCGGTCCATGGCGTCCTTGGCCAGGCGCAGCCGGCGCAGCTTGTCCATGGGCCGATGGTGGCACGGGGCACTGACAGCGGCCCGGGCACGGCGAAGGCCCCCGGGACGGACACCGGCCGGGGGCCTTCGGTCAGGGGTGGCTCAGACGGCTTCGATCACCGGAGCCGGTACCGCGTCGGCGCCGTCCGCGGCCGCCTTCTGCGGGCCGCCCTTGAGCGGCACCTCCTTGACGAACAGGGCCGCGATCAGCACGACCACCGCGATCACCGCGCCCAGCAGGAACGCCGAGTGCGTGCCGGCCGACACCGCGTGCTGGTAGGCCTCCCGCAGGGGGGCGGGCAGCATGTTGATGTGCTTGGCGTCCAGCGCGGCGGACTTCTCGGTCATCTGCTTGCCCAGCGCACCGGCCCGCGTCGCCATGACGTCCTGGACCTTGTGGTTGAACAGGGCGCCCATGATGGCCACACCGAACGAGGAGCCGAGCGTACGGAACAGGGTGGTGGACGAGGAGGCCACGCCCATGTCCTTCATCTGCACGCTGTTCTGCGCCACCAGCATGGTGATCTGCATCAGGCAGCCCATGCCCGCGCCCAGCACGGCCATGTAGACGCCGGAGGTCAGCCGGGTCGTCTGGGTGTCCATCAGCGACAGCAGGTAGAGACCGGTGATCATCAGCGCGCCGCCGACGATCGGGAAGGCCTTGTAGCGGCCGCTGTTGGTGGTGACCCGGCCCGCGACCATGGAGGTCACGAGCATCGCGCCGAGCATCGGCAGGAGCAGCAGGCCCGAGTTGGTGGCCGACGCGCCCTGCACCGACTGCTGGTAGAGCGGCAGGTAGAGGGTGGCGCCGAACATCACGAAGCCGGTGATGAAGCCGATGACCGACATGAGGGTGAAGTTGCGGCTGCGGAAGATGTGCAGCGGCAGCACCGGCTCGGCGGCACGGGTCTGCCAGAAGACGAACCCGACCAGCGTGGCGACGCCGATGCCGATCAGCTCCATGATCCGCGCGGACGTCCAGGCGTACTCCGTGCCGCCCCAGGTGGTGACCAGCACGATGGAGGTGATGCCGACGGTGAGCAGCACGACGCCGAGGTAGTCGATGCCCGCCTTGGCCCGCTTCCTCGGCAGGTGCAGCACGGCGGTGACCAGCGCCAGCGCCACGGCGCCGAGCGGCAGGTTGATGTAGAAGGCCCAGCGCCAGCCCCAGTTGTCGGTGATGGTGCCGCCGACCAGCGGGCCGCCGATCATCGCCAGCGCCATCACGCCGGCCATCATGCCCTGGTACTTGCCGCGCTCCCGCGGCGGTATGAGGTCACCGATGATCGCCATGACGCCGACCATGAGACCGCCGGCGCCGAGCCCCTGAACGGCACGGAAACCGATGAGCTGGCCCATGTCCTGCGCCATGCCGCTCAGCGCGGAGCCGATCAGGAAGATCACGATCGAGCTGAGGAAGGCGCCCTTGCGCCCGAACATGTCGCCGACCTTGCCCCAGACGGGGGTCGAGGCCGCGGTGGCCAGGGTGTACCCGGTGACCACCCAGGACAGGTGCTCCAGG
Source organism: Streptomyces sp. IBSBF 3136 (assembly GCF_036815105.1). NCBI lineage: Bacteria > Bacillati > Actinomycetota > Actinomycetes > Kitasatosporales > Streptomycetaceae > Streptomyces > Streptomyces sp. IBSBF 3136. The sequence goes on along the minus strand of NZ_JAJSZC010000106.1, from coordinate 12,920 downwards.
CCGCCCAGCTCGCCCACGATCGTCGGCATCGCCGTACCCACGATCATGTTGTCGAGCATCGCGAGCATCATCGCGATCATGAGCGCGAGCAGGACCACCCGTACGCTCTTCGGCTGCTTCTCCGGCTTCTCCGGCTTCTCCGGCTGCGTCTGGCCCGCAACGGCCGCCTGCGTGTCCGCCATCTCTCCTACTCCCCCTGACGACTGCTACTTACTTGCCGCCCGGCTAGTTCATTACACTGGGAGAAGGTAAGCCCGTAACTAGCCGGGCGTCAAGTAAGTTTCCGCGGGAGCGCGAGGAGTACGAGGATGGGCGTCACCATGGACGGCACCAAGCAGCAGCGCCGCGGAAACACCCGCCAGCGCATCCAGGACGTCGCACTCGACCTCTTCGCCGAGCAGGGCTACGAGAAGACCTCCCTGCGGGAGATCGCCGAGCACCTCGACGTCACGAAGGCGGCCCTGTACTACCACTTCAAGACCAAGGAAGAGATCATCGTCAGCCTCTTCGAGGACCTGACGAAGCCGATCGAGGACCTGATCGAGTGGGGCCGCAGCCAGCCGCACACCCTGGAGACCAAACAGGACCTGGTGCGCCGCTACAGCGAGGCCCTGTCCGGAGCCGAGCCGCTGTTCCGCTTCATGCAGGAGAACCAGGCGACCGTCCGGGAACTGCGCATCGGCGACGCGTTCAAGGACCGGATGCGCCGCCTGCGGGACATCCTGATAGACCCCGAGGCCGAGTTGGTCGACCAGGTGCGGTCCGTCAGCGCCATGTTCACGCTGCACGCGGGGATGTTCGTGATGCAGGACCTCGAAGGCGACTCCGAGAAGAAGCGCGAGGCCGTTCTCGAAGTCGCCCTGGACCTCATCGCGCAGGCGCACGCACACGCCCACCCGAGGGACTAGCTCAGACCTTCACGCCCTTGGCGTGCAGGAAGACGACCGGGTTGATCGCGGAGCCGTAGTTCGGGGTCGTACGGATCTCGAAGTGCAGGTGCGGACCGGTGGAGTTGCCGGTGCTGCCCGAGAGGGCGATGTGCTGACCGGTCTTGACGACCTGGCCGACCTTGACGTCGATCCGGGACAGGTGCGCGTACTGCGAGTAGGTGCCGTTGCCGTGCTGGATGACGATGGCGTTGCCGTACGCCGGACCGTCACCGGCGCCGTTGGGGCCGGCCTTGACGACGGTGCCGCCGTGCGCGGCGAGAACCTCGGTGCCGGTCGGCACGGCGAAGTCCTGACCGCTGTGCTTGTGCGCCCAGTGGCTGCCGTCCTGCATGAAGCTGGCGGACAGCGTGTACTGCTTCACCGGGTCGACCCAGGAGGCGGCGGACGGCGTCGCCGCGCTCGCGACCCCGGCACCCAGCACGGCCGTGACGCCGGCTCCGGCGGCCAGGACGGCCACGCGGTTGCGGAGGGAGGACGTACGGGTGGTGCGGGACGTGAAGCGCTGGAACATGCGAAACCTCGTGGATTCGGAGACAGAACGACCGCCCGGCGCAGAGACGTTCGCCGGTGGGGCGATTCATTGGTAACCCGACTTCCCAAGCCCGCTCAAACCCCCCGAGTACGGCGTCAATTAGTACAGGTACCGGAAATGGGGCACTTCTTGACAGGCCGACCGCTACTAGGGCATCCGGCCTCCGACGTCGGCTTTTGCGCGAGATTCAGGGGTTAAAGTCCGCTTTTGTCCAGGTGGAAAGTCCCACTATCACGACTAGTACCGGACATATCGCCTGTGCGGCATGTCACCGGGCCATGGAATCGGTGGCCGAATAAATGTGACGCAGACCTCTAGCAACCTACCCTTCGGTAACCCTACGGTTCCCCTCGCGCCACCCTCACCAAAGATCATGCACCTGACACCACCCGTTCAGGCCGTGCAGCGTACGGACGTGAGAGGACCCCCACCGATGACCAGACGCCCCTGGGCGCGCCGCATATCCGTCACCGCCGTCTCCGTGGCCGCGTTGGCCGCGCTGGCGGCCCCCGCCGAGGCCGCCGGTACGGCCGCGGGCGCCGACGGCACCGCCTCCGCCTCCGCCGGCGCGTCCGCGTCCGCGTCCGCCGCCAAGGTCGACTACGCGACCTGGCAGAAGGACTGCCAGGCCGTCATGGACCAGGCCCTGCCGTACCTCAAGGACCGCATCGCCGCCGCCAGGCCCGGCGAGAAGCAGGCCATCGTCTTCGACATCGACAACACCACGCTGGAGACCGACTTCGGCTTCCACTTCCCGCAGCCGGCCAACAAGCCGGTGCTGGACGTCGCCAAGTACGCCCAGCAGCACGGCGTCTCGCTGTTCTTCGTCACCGCCCGCCCGGGCATCGTCGAAGACCCCACCGAGTGGAACCTGAAGTACGACGGCTACGACGTCTCCGGGCTCTACGTCCGCGGCTTCCTCGACCTCTTCAAGGACGTCGCCGCCTACAAGACGGCCCAGCGCGCCGACATCGAGCGCAAGGGCTACACGATCATCGCGAACATCGGCAACAACGCCACCGACCTGTCGGGCGGTCACGCCGAGAAGACGTACAAACTGCCGGACTACGACGGACAGTTGTCGTAACCGGAGCCTTCCGGGCATGCGAAAGGGGCCGGTGCCCGAAGGCACCGGCCCCTTTCGGCCGTGACGCTTACGCGTCCTTGCTCAGGTTCGGCCCGGCACCGCCGGCCGCCTGCTCGATCGGCGGGACGTCCGGCAGCGCCGACTTCTCCTCACCCCGGAAGGTGAAGGTGACGGCCTCGCCCTCGCCCTCGGTGTCCACGACCACGATGTGACCGGGGCGCAGCTCGCCGAAGAGGATCTTCTCCGAGAGCGTGTCCTCGATCTCGCGCTGGATCGTGCGACGCAGCGGACGCGCGCCCAGCACCGGGTCGTAACCCTTCCTGGACAGCAGCTCCTTGGCGGACTGGGAGAGCTCGATGCCCATGTCCCGGTCCTTCAGGCGCTCGTCCACCTTGCTGATCATCAGGTCGACGATCCGCAGGATGTCCTCCTGCGTCAGCTGCGGGAAGACGACCACGTCGTCGACGCGGTTGAGGAACTCGGGCCGGAAGTGCTGCTTGAGCTCGTCCTGGACCTTGTTCTTCATGCGCTCGTAGTTGGTCTTCGTGTCACCCGAGGCCGCGAAGCCCAGGTTGAAGCCCTTGGAGATGTCCCGGGTGCCGAGGTTGGTCGTCATGATGATGACCGTGTTCTTGAAGTCCACGACCCGGCCCTGGGAGTCGGTCAGACGACCGTCCTCCAGGATCTGCAGCAGCGAGTTGAAGATGTCCGGGTGCGCCTTCTCGACCTCGTCGAAGAGGACGACGGAGAACGGCTTGCGGCGGACCTTCTCGGTCAGCTGACCGCCCTCCTCGTACCCCACGTAGCCGGGGGGCGAACCGAAGAGACGCGAGACCGTGTGCTTCTCGCTGAACTCCGACATGTCGAGGGAGATCAGCGCGTCCTCGTCGCCGAAGAGGAACTCGGCGAGCGCCTTGGACAGCTCGGTCTTACCGACACCGGACGGGCCGGCGAAGATGAACGAACCACCGGGGCGCTTCGGGTCCTTCAGGCCGGCACGCGTACGGCGGATCGCCTTCGACAGCGCCTTGACGGCGTCGACCTGGCCGATGACCCGCTTGTGGAGCTCGTCCTCCATGCGGAGCAGGCGGCTGGACTCCTCCTCGGTCAGCTTGAAGACCGGGATGCCGGTGGCCGTGGCGAGGACCTCGGCGATCAGCTCGCCGTCGACCTCGGCGACGACGTCCATGTCGCCGGCCTTCCACTCCTTCTCACGCTTGGCCTTGGCGGCCAGGAGCTGCTTCTCCTTGTCGCGCAGGGAGGCGGCCTTCTCGAAGTCCTGCGAGTCGATCGCGGACTCCTTGTCCCGGCGGACGGCGGCGATCTTCTCGTCGAACTCGCGGAGGTCCGGCGGCGCGGTCATCCGGCGGATGCGCATCCGGGAACCGGCCTCGTCGATCAGGTCGATCGCCTTGTCCGGCAGGAAGCGGTCCGAGATGTAGCGGTCGGCCAGGGTGGCGGCCTGGACCAGCGCCTCGTCCGTGATGGACACACGGTGGTGCGCCTCGTACCGGTCGCGCAGGCCCTTGAGGATCTCGATCGTGTGCGGCAGGGACGGCTCGGCGACCTGGATGGGCTGGAAGCGGCGCTCGAGGGCCGCGTCCTTCTCCAGGTGCTTGCGGTACTCGTCCAGCGTGGTCGCACCGATGGTCTGGAGCTCACCGCGGGCCAGCATCGGCTTCAGGATGGAGGCGGCGTCGATGGCGCCCTCGGCGGCACCCGCACCGACCAGCGTGTGCAGCTCGTCGATGAACAGGATGATGTCGCCGCGGGTGCGGATCTCCTTGAGCACCTTCTTCAGGCGCTCCTCGAAGTCACCGCGGTAGCGGGAGCCGGCGACCAGCGCACCGAGGTCGAGGGTGTAGAGGTGCTTGTCCTTGAGGGTCTCGGGCACCTCGCCCTTGACGATGGCCTGGGCGAGGCCCTCGACGACGGCGGTCTTGCCGACGCCGGGCTCACCGATCAGCACCGGGTTGTTCTTGGTGCGGCGGGACAGCACCTGCATGACCCGCTCGATCTCCTTCTCGCGCCCGATGACCGGGTCGAGCTTGGACTCACGAGCGGCCTGGGTGAGGTTCCGGCCGAACTGGTCCAGGACCAGAGAGGTCGAGGGCGTGCCCTCGGCCGGGCCGCCGGCGGTGGCGGTCTCCTTGCCCTGGTAGCCGGAGAGCAGCTGGATCACCTGCTGCCGCACCCGGTTGAGGTCTGCGCCCAGCTTGACCAGGACCTGGGCGGCGACGCCCTCGCCCTCGCGGATCAGGCCGAGCAGGATGTGCTCCGTGCCGATGTAGTTGTGGCCCAGCTGAAGGGCCTCGCGGAGCGACAGCTCCAGGACCTTCTTGGCACGGGGGGTGAAGGGGATGTGGCCGGACGGGGCCTGCTGGCCCTGACCGATGATCTCCTCCACCTGCTGGCGGACCGCCTCAAGCGAAATGCCGAGGCTCTCCAGGGCCTTAGCGGCGACACCTTCGCCCTCGTGGATGAGACCCAGGAGGATGTGCTCGGTGCCGATGTAGTTGTGGTTGAGCATCCGGGCTTCTTCCTGAGCCAGGACGACAACCCGCCGCGCGCGGTCGGTGAACCTCTCGAACATCGTTAATCGCTCCTCAGAGCGGTCAGGCAGTGGGGGGAACTTCCCCTCCCTGTCCTTCCGCAGCTTAGTCCCGCAAGCGGGGACCGCTCATTCCAACTGCCGACACCGTCGATGGCCTCCTGACCCCGAACGCCGACATCTGCTCCAACCCGATGGTGCGAGACGATGTTCCCGCAGGCCAGGCAGATACCCCACTCGCCACTACGCCCATGGCGAACGTGAGACGGCCCTTCCCGCGCGTCGCCCCCTCCCACTAGGCATGTCTTACCCGCGGTGACTGACACTCCATGCCGCGTGCCCCCGTTCCCTCCGCTATGGGCGAACAACTTCACGTCTCCCCCGGCCTCCGCGCGCCCCCTTTTCAGGCACCGTGGGCGATCATGAATGCACACAGCGTAACCCTTGGCCCGTTTCGGCGGTTGCACTTGGCATGGCTGGCTCGGTCTCCACCCTGTCCACGATCCCCCTTCTCCCCCCGCCCCGTCTTCCGCTCGACCCTGCGGCCCGCGACCTGCCCGCCAGCACGGGCTGCACGGACGCCACAGAGGTCACAGAGGTCACAGAGGTCACGGAGGTCACGGGCGCCGCAGCCGGCCCGGACGCCCGGGCCCGGCACTGGTACGAGAACGAACTGGGCTGGGCGACCGCGCCCGGACGGCCGCTACGGCTGGTCACGGGGCTGCGGTTCGACGTCCTGGACGTGCCCGCGGAGGCCGGTCGGGCCGCGCTCAGGCACCTGGCGCCGGGCTCACCGGTGGCCCTGCAGGGCGACCGGACGCGACTGCTGGTGGCCGCGGGCAGCGCGGAGGAGCTACCCGCGGTGCTGGACTGGCTGGAGTGGGGGCCGCTGGCGCTGGACCTGGAGGTCCTGGGCGCGGGCGGTGCGATGGAGGCACCGGTGCCGCCCGGCGATGCGCGCGAGGGCCGTCAGCCGCGCCCTGGTGACCCCGCCCGCACCGGTTCCGTCCAGGGGGCCGCCACGTGGCTGCGACCCCCCGTACCCGGGGGCGAGGTCGAGGTCTCGCTGCCGGCGCTGCCGGCCATGGGGAATCCGAAGGACGCCCCCGATCTCGTGCGACTGGTCGACACGGTGGCGGTTTGGTGCCACCGCGTCCGGCTGCGGCGCCTGAACGCCGGGCCGCCCGCCTGCCGGCGGAATCAGCCGTTGGCCTTCTCGTAGGCCTCGCGAATGGACGCGGGAACACGGCCGCGGTCGTTGACCTCGTATCCGTTCTCCTTGGCCCAGGCGCGGATCGCCGCGGTGTCCTGGTTGCCACCGGAAGCGGCACGCGCCTTTCCACGTCCACCGGCGGCACGGCCACCGGTACGACGACCACCCTTCACATAGGGGTCGAGAAGGTCGCGCAGCTTGTCCGCATTGGCGGTCGTGAGATCGATCTCGTAAGTCTTGCCGTCCAGCGCGAACGTCACGGTCTCGTCCGCCTCGCCGCCGTCGAGGTCGTCGACAAGAAGGACCTGAACCTTCTGTGCCACCGGATTTCCTTTCATCGATAACGTGAGGGTCAAGGGTCCGCGGCGTCCGCCGTTTCGCCGCCCCTGTTATATGCAGTACTGCAGTACGTCGGAAAGCAAACCGCTTTTGCCGGAAAAACACAAACCCCTGGGAGAGACCCGGGGACCCGCCCGCGTCCGGAAACATGCGCGTTTCGGACATAGGGACCCCGGGCAATGTCGATCACAGATGCAGAAGCATCCGGCTGTTGCCCAAGGTGTTCGGTTTCACTCGTTCGAGACCGAGGAACTCGGCGACGCCCTCGTCATAGGAACGCAACAGCTCCGCGTACACATCGGTGTCGACCGGCGTCTCCCCGATCTCCACGAAGCCGTGCTTGCCGAAGAAGTCCACTTCGAAGGTGAGGCAGAAAACCCGCCGAACACCGAGCCAGCGCGCGGTCTGCAGCAACTTCTCCAGCACCCGGTGACCCACACCCGCGCCCTTGAGGCCGGGCTTCACGGCGAGAGTGCGCACTTCCGCGAGGTCTTCCCACATGACGTGCAGCGCGCCGCAGCCGACCACCTCGGCGTTGTCGTCGCGTTCGGCGACCCAGAACTCCTGGATGTCCTCGTAAAGCGTGACCGTCGCTTTGTCGAGCAGGATGCGGTCACGGACGTAGGCGTCGAGGAGCCGGCGCACGGCCGGGACATCGCTGGTGCGGGCCCGCCGGACGGTGATGGCTTTTGCGGTGACTTCGGGCTCTGGTGCCATGGGCGGGACGCTATCGCCCGGTCGCCTCCCCGGCGGAGCCGGGGTTCTCCTCTTGGGGAGCCTGTGGCGCTTGCGGGGCTTGCGGGGCTTGCGGCGGCGCTTCGATTGTTTCCGGAACCCGCACGATCCGCATGGCGTCCCGGAGGGCCTGGCGCTGTTCCTCGCTCATCATCCCGAAGAAGGCGACGAGAGCGGCCGCCGGGTTGTCGCTCTGCGACCAGGCCTCGTTCATGAGCGCGGCCGCGTACGCGGCCCGGGTGGAGACGGCCTCATATCGATAGGCGCGCCCTTCCGCCTCACGGCGCACCCAGCCCTTCTGATGGAGATTGTCCAGAACGGTCATCACGGTGGTGTACGCGATGGACCGTTCCTGCTGGAGGTCTTCCAGGACTTCTCGAACGGTCACCGGGCGGTTCCACTTCCACACCCGCGTCATGACCGCGTCTTCGAGTTCTCCCAATGGGCGAGGCACAGCTCAGAACAATAGTGGGAGATCCCGCCAATGGCGTGCCGGACGTGGCCTTACGTGGCAGACGCCGACAAAAAGGGCGTACGGCGCGCAAAAGCACCGGGGCACGGGGCCCCGGTGCGCCGAGTCGGACGCGGTGCCGTCAGGCGTCGCGGGCGGCGGCCTGGTGGACGCCCTCCGACCGGGCGAGGGCGGCGTCCACGGCCGCGTCCTCCTTGGCCTTGGCGGCCCCGCCCTGGGTCTTCACGATCACCCTGACCACACCGATGAAGAACACGGCCATGACGACCGGGGGCACGAGCGCGGAGACGTAGTCCATGGATCCAGGGTAGCCATCAGGTTCGGGGCGAAAGGGGCGGGGTGGGCGAACCGCCCGTCAGCCGGCGGCGAGCTGCCGGGACTCGTCGGGCCGCGCCGGGTCGGCGGGCGCCGCGGGCGGTTTGCGGCGCGGGAAGACCTCGCCCGGCGTGGGAATGGGCCGCTTCGGGGCGCCCGGCTCGCCGCCCGGACGCTCGGCGGGCCCTCCGGGCGGCGCCTGACCGGGGCCGGGGCCCGGGGCGGGCTTCTGAGCGGGTTTCTCCGCCTCCTCGGCCCTGGCGCCCGGAACCTCTCCCGCACCGCCCGGGAGGGCCAGCAGGCGCGTCCTTGAGGGCGGCACGGCGGGCGCGGGGACCTTACGGGCGCCCTGCGCGAAGCGGGCGCGCACGTCCTGCTCGGCGAGTGCCTGGCAGCGGTCCAGCAGGCCGGCCGCCCGGGGGTTGCCGCGCAGCGCGCGGAGCGCGGCGAGGTCGTCCGGGGTGGGCCGGTGCCCGGCGCCCAGCGCCTCCTCGAGCAGGCTCAGGTAGCCGGCGGCGGTGCCCGGCAGGGCGGCGCGGTATCGGCCCAGGTCGGCCACCAGGAAGGCGCGCAGCCGGGCCGCCTCGCGCGTCGCCTCGTCGAGGGACTCGGCGAGCAGGAAGCAGTCCTTGACGTCCTCGGCGGAGGCTCGGCCGGGGTGGAGGGCGAGGGCGAGCGCGCGGCGGAGCACACGCAGCTCCTCCGCACCGAACGCCATGCCGCCGCGGGATCCGTAGGGCGTGGGCATGCGGCGACGCTATCGCTAATCGGACAAAAGTGACGGATCGGGATGTTGTGTCGCCGCGTGTCGTTGCCGGGTTTCCCTCGACCGGGGCCACGCGCGCGTGACGTGCGGAGTCCGGCGCCCGGACGGGCGCCGGCGCTCACATGCGTGACACGTTCCGCTCGTAGACCAGGCGCAGGCCGATCAGGGTCAGCCAGGGCTGGTGCTCGTCGATCACCGTGGACTCGCCGAGCACCATCGGCGCGAGCCCGCCCGTGGCGATCACGGTGACGTCGTCGGGGTCGTCGGCCAGCTCCCGGGCCATCCGGCCCACCACGCCGTCGACCTGCCCGGCGAAGCCGTACACGATGCCCGACTGCATGGCCTCGACGGTGCTCTTGCCGATCACGTTGCGGGGCCGGGCCACCTCGATCTTCCGCAGCTGCGCGGCCTTGACGCCGAGCGCCTCCACCGAGATCTCGATGCCGGGGGCGATGACCCCGCCGACGTACTCCCCGCGCGCGGAGACCGCGTCGAAGGTGGTCGCCGTGCCGAAGTCGACGACGATCGCGGGGCCGCCGTACAGCTCGTTCGCCGCGACCGCGTTGATGATGCGGTCGGCGCCGACCTCCTTGGGGTTGTCGAACTGGATCGGCACCCCCGTCTTCACGCCCGGCTCGACCAGCACCGCGGGCACGTCGCCGTAGTAGCGCCTGGTCACCTCGCGCAGCTCGTGCAGCACGGACGGGACGGTCGCGCAGATCGCGATGCCGTCGATGCCGTCGCCCAGCTCGTCCCCGAGCAGCGGGTGCATGCCCATCAGGCCCTGCAGCAGCACCGCCAGCTCGTCCGCCGTGCGGCGCGCGTCCGTGGAGATGCGCCAGTGCTCGACGATGTCCTCGCCGTCGAACAGGCCGAGCACGGTGTGCGTGTTACCGACGTCGATCGTGAGCAGCATGGCCGTTACTCCGCCTCGCGCAGGTCCAGGCCGATGTCGAGGATCGGCGAGGAGTGGGTGAGGGCGCCGACCGCCAGGAAGTCCACGCCGGTGTCGGCGTACGCGCGCGCGGTGTCGAGCGTGAGCCGACCGGAGGCCTCCAGCAGCGCCCGGCCGCCGACGATGCCGACGGCCTCCGCGCACTCGTTCGGCGTGAAGTTGTCCAGCAGGATCAGGTCCGCGCCCGCGTCGACGACCTCGCGCAGCTGGTGCAGGGTGTCGACCTCGACCTCGATCGGCACCTCCGGGAACGCCTCCCGGACGGCCTTGAAGGCCTGTGCGACGCCGCCGGCGGCCACCACGTGGTTGTCCTTCACCAGGGCGGCGTCGGAGAGCGACATGCGGTGGTTGACGCCACCGCCGCAGCGGACGGCGAACTTCTCCAGCGAACGCAGGCCCGGCGTCGTCTTGCGGGTGTCGCGCACGCGCGCCCCGGTGCCCTCCAGCACGTCCGCCCACGCGCGCGTGGCGGTCGCGATGCCGGACAGGCGGCACAGGATGTTGAGGGCGCTGCGCTCGGCGGTGAGCAGGTCGCGGGTGCGGGTGGTGACCGAGAGCAGCTTCTGCCCGGCCTCGACCCGGTCACCGTCCTCGACGTGCCGCTCGACCTCGAACTCGTCGGTGCAGACCACGGAGAGCACGGCCTCGGCGACCCGCAGGCCGGCCACCACGCCGCCCTCGCGCACGGTGAAGTCGCCGGTCGCGACCGCGTCTTCGGGGATGGTCGAGACGGTGGTCACGTCCACCCCGCCGTCCAGGTCCTCCTGGATGGCGACGTTGGCGATGTCCTCGACCTCGATGGGGTCGAGCCCGGCGGCGGCCAGCAGCTCGGCGAGCGCGGGGTCGAGTCCGCTCTCCAGGTACTCCTCGTCACCCTCGGCGCCGCAGGCGCAGCCGTCGCCGCAGCCGCCGGTCGGGGCGAGGGGAAGGTCGTCGGTGCTCACGTCTGTCACTGCTCCTGGGAAAGCCGGTGGTGCCGGGTGGGGGGGAAATCTGCGGTGTCCGTGGTGCGTACGGCCAGGGACCGGTCCGGATTGAGCCGTACGACGATGTGGCGCCGCCAGTTCGGGTCGTCGCGCTCGGCGCGGTCCTCGCGCCAGTGGCAGCCGCGGGTCTCCTCGCGCAGCCGGGCGGCGGCGACCAGGACGCGGGCCACGCACAGGAGGTTGGTCGACTCCCAGGTGTCGACGCCCGGTTCGGCGGTCTTGCCGTTCTCGTCCAGGGCGTCGCGGGCCTCGGTGTGCAGCCGCTGGAGCTGGTCCGCGGCCGCCTCCAGGGACGCCGCCGAGCGCAGCACGCCCGCGCCGTCGGCCATGATCCGCTGGATGGCGAACCGGGCCTCGGGCGCGAGCAGCGGATGCGCGGGGCGCCCGGGGTCCGGGACCGGCGCGGGCACGCGCGCGTGCAGGTCGTTCCCGGCGTGCGCGGCCGCGATGTCGGCGGCGATCCGCTCGGCGTAGACGAGACCTTCGAGGAGGGAGTTGGAGGCGAGCCGGTTGGCGCCGTGCACGCCGGTGCAGGCGACCTCGCCGCACGCGTACAGGCCGGGCACGGTCGTGCGCCCCCGCGCGTCGGTGCGCACGCCGCCGGAGGCGTAGTGGGCGGCCGGGGCGATCGGTATGGGCTCGGTGACCGGGTCGATGCCGTTGGCCCGGCAGGCGGCCAGGATGGTCGGGAAGCGGTGCTCCCACATGTCGGCGCCGAAGTGCCGGGCGTCGAGGAACATGTGCTCGGCGTCCTGCTCCTGCATCCGCCGCATGATGCCCTTGGCGACGATGTCCCGGGGCGCCAGTTCGGCCAGCTCGTGCTGGCCGACCATGAAGCGCACGCCGTCCCCGTCGACCAGGTGGGCGCCCTCGCCGCGCACCGCCTCCGAGACGAGCGGCTGCTGACCCTCGGCGTCCGCGCCCAGGAACAGGACGGTCGGGTGGAACTGGACGAACTCCAGGTCGCTGACCTCGGCGCCGGCGCGCAGCGCGAGGGCCACGCCGTCGCCGGTCGACACGGACGGGTTGGTGGTCGCGGAGAACACCTGGCCCATACCGCCGGTGGCGAGGACGACCGCCGGCGCGTGCACGGCGCCCACGCCGTCGTGCTGGCCCTCGCCCATCACGTGCAGGGTGACACCTGCGGTGCGGCCGTCGGCGTCCGTGAGCAGGTCCAGGACCAGCGCGTTCTCGACGGTGCGCAGCCCGCGCGCGCGTACGGCCGCCACCAGCGCCCTGGAGATCTCCGCTCCGGTCGCGTCGCCGCCCGCGTGCGCGATACGGCGCCGATGGTGGCCGCCCTCGCGGGTGAGCTCGATGTCGCCCTCGTCGTCGGTGTCGAAGTGGGCGCCGGTGGAGATCAGCCGCCGCACGGCGTCCGGGCCCTCGGTGACGAGGAGCCGCACGGCCTCCTCGTCGCACAGGCCGGCGCCCGCCACCAGGGTGTCCTGGAGGTGCTGCTCGGGGGTGTCGCCCTCGCCCAGGGCGGCGGCGATGCCACCCTGCGCCCAGCGCGTGGAGCCGTCGTCCAGGCGGGCCTTGGTGACGACGACCGTCGTCAGGCCCGCGGCCTCGCAGCGCAGGGCTGCGGTCAGGCCCGCCACCCCGGAGCCGACGACGACCACGTCCGCGGAGATCGACCACCCGGGTGCGGGTGCGTGCAGTCGTATGCCTGTGCTGCTCACGAGGCGGCTCCGAGGGTTCCGAAGGTGAGGGGGATGTTGTCGATCAGGCGGGTGGTGCCCACCCGGGCGGCCACGGCGAGGACGGCCTCGCCGGTGAAGTCGTCGCCGATCTCGGTGAAGTCCGAGGGGTCGACCAGGGCGAGGTAGTCCAGCTTCAGCGGGGGTTCGACGCGTCCGGCCTCGTCCAGGGCCTGGCGGGCGGCCGCGCGGCCCGCCCCCCGGCCGCCCGGGGCGGCCCTGGCCAACGCCTGGGGGGGGGGGGCCCCCCCCCCCCCCCCAAACTCCTCGCAACGCGAGGAGCCCCCTCCCCAACCCGTGCGCAGCACGGGGCCTC
>NZ_JAJSZC010000105.1:8213-25665 GCF_036815105.1 Streptomyces sp. IBSBF 3136 | reverse complement strand
GGGGGGGGGGGGGGGGGGGGCGGGGGGCCCCCCGCGGGCCCCCCCCCCCGGGGGGGGGGCCCGCCCCCCGGCTGTTCTGTGTCCGGAAGCGTGCCGGTCAGGACCGAGAAGCCGCGCGCCGCGACGTCAGTCCGTGCCCTGCGGTCAGGGGCCGGCCAAGCGCCGAGGCGGTGCCGTCGTGCCCCACACGTGCCGGCGCACCGCACACCGGATCGGTCGCCCCGCCCCCTACTGCTCCAGCTCGTCCAGTGCCCCCAGTTGCTGCATCAGCCCCAGATGGTCGTCCTGCCACCAGATTTCGGTGATCTTGCCGTGGGGGCCGAAGCGGAAGAGGGTCATGCCGGTCATGGTGACCTGCCGGTCGGTCGCCGGGATACCGAGGAAGTCGCCCTTGTGGGTCGCGTGCCAGGTCCAGCGCGCGCAGACCTGGTCGCCCTGGGCCAGCACGTCCTCGACCGTGAAGGCGAAGTCGAACGCGGCGCGCCACATCCGGTACTCGCCGCGTACGTTGTCCAGCCCGATGGTGTCCTGCGGGTTGATCGGGTCGTGGCTGTGGATGTCCTCGTCCAGCAGGTCGTTGAGCGGCGGCAGTTCGCCCTCGCTCTCCAGGGCCGCGAAGAGCCGCCGTACGGGATCGAGGCCCAACTGCTCGTCCCTGACGACGTCCAGGTCGGTGAACGTCGGCGTCTCGTCGCACAGGGCGACCATGTCCCGGAAGATCCTGCCGGTCTCCGGGAGGTCCGAGTTCCGCATCGCCTCCTCGTACGACGGGAACTCCACCACCTCGACGATGTGCGACGCGTCCGAGCGGTCCTTGCCGACGACCGCGTGCGTCGCCGTACGCCTTCCGCTGCTCTGGCCGACCCAGTCGTCGATGAGCCGGTTCATCTCGTCCAGCCGGCTCGTCCTGCACTCGATGAGCTGTACGAAGGTCATGTCACCGCCTCCGGCCCCCCTGGTCCGGTACCGACCCGACCATTTTCCCACCGGAACGTCGGCACCACCCGTCCTACTGGGGTCCGTACTTGCGCCCCGTCCGCGAGCTGATGCCGCCCATGAGCCCGCGCGGGGCGACCTTCACCAGACCCATCAGCGTCTTGTAGCGCGGATCCGGGATCGACAGCGACTTCCCGCGCGCGAGGTCCGCCAGCGCCGCCGCGACCAGCTTGTCCGCGTCCAGCCACATCCAGCCCGGGATGTTGTCGGTGCCCATCCCGGCCCGCTGGTGGAACTCCGTGCGCACGAATCCCGGGCACAGCGCCATCAGGCGTACGCCCGAACCGGCCAGGTCCTTGGCCGCGCCCTGGGTGAACTGCACGACCCACGCCTTCGACGCGCCGTACGTGCCCCGCGGCAGGAAGGCCGCCACCGAGGCGACGTTCACCACCCCGCCGCGCCCGCGCTCGCGCATCGCCTCGGACGCCGCCGACGTCAGCCGCAGTACCGCCTCGCAGTGCACCTTGAGCATCCGCAGCTCGTCGGTCATGGAGACGTCCAGGTAGCGGCCCTTGTTGCCGAAGCCCGCGTTGTTGATCAGCAGGTCGACCGGCTTCTTGCGGTTCCCGAGCCGGTCGGCCACCGTCTCGATGCCCTTGTCCTCGGCGAGGTCGGCGGTCAGCACCTCCACCTCGACGCCGTGCCGGTCGTGCAGCTCGGTCGCCTGCTCGTGCAGCCGCGCGGTGTCCCGTGCGACCAGGACGAGGTCATGCCCGTCAGCCGCCAGCCGCCGCGCGAACGCGGCACCGATCCCCGCGGTCGATCCCGTAATCAGAGCCGTTGTCATGGCCCAAGGGTAGTGACCCGGACCGACAGCGTCCGCTCCGTCGTGACCGCTCCTCAGCGGGCCCGGGCGGCCATGTACTTGTGCGCCGCGGCCAGCGTCTCGGCGTGCAGGGCGTCACCCGCCACGAGCAGCCCCGGCAGCAGCTCCCGTTCGGTGGTGACCGCGCGGAACTGCAACGCCGCCGTCACCGCGTGGTCCGGCCGGTGCACGATCTCGACCGGATCGCCCGCCCGTATCTCACCCGGTTCGATCACCCGCAGGTAGGCACCGGTCACGCCCTTCCGGGTGAACCTCTTCACCCAGCTCCGCTCGCCCAGATGGCCCTGGAACGTACGGCACGGTATCCGCCCCGACGTCACCTCCAGGACCAGCCCGGAACCGATCCGCCAGCGCTCGCCGATCAGCGCCCCGGAGACGTCCAGACCCTCGGTCGTGAGGTTCTCGCCGAAGCAGCCGTTCGCCAGCGGCCGGCCCAGTTCGCGCTCCCACGCGTCGAGGTCCTCGCGCGCGTAGGCGTACACGGCCTGGTCGTCGCCCCCGTGATGACGGGTGTCGCACACCGCGTCCCCGGCGACACCGCTAGCGCCGACGCCCTTGGGCCCGGGAGCCGCCACCCGCACCGGCCGCCCGACGGGCTGCTTGTCGATGCCCGTCACGCCCTCGGGCTGGTCCGTGTACGGCACCGGCTGCGGGCGGCCCAGGTTGACCGAGAGAAGCTTCATGCCCGAACGGTACGGGACCGGATCCCAAAGCGTCGACGCAATATTGGCCGCCGGACCCAAGCCGGGCTTATGCTCCAAGGGTGATCGAGGCCCGTCATCTCCGCGTCCTGCGCGCCGTCGCCACCACCGGCTCCTTCTCCGCCGCGGGGCGGGAACTGGGCTGCACCCAGCCGGCCGTCAGCCAGCAGATGAAGGCCCTCGAGACATCCGTCGGAACCCCGCTGCTGGTGCGCAGCGGCCGCGAGATGCGCCTCACCCAGGCCGGCGAGGCCCTGGTCAGACACGCCTCCGGGATCCTCGCCGGGCTCACCGCCGCCGAGGAGGAGGTCGCCGCCATCGCCGGTCTGCGGGCCGGCCGGGTCCGCCTGGTCTCCTTCCCGAGCGGCAGCTCCACCCTCGTCCCCACCGCCCTGGCCGCCCTGCGCGCCGCCCACCCCGGCACCCGGGTCTCCCTGGAGGAGGCCGAACCCCCCAAGTCCGTCGGACTGCTGCGCGAGGGCGACTGCGATCTGGCCCTGGCCTTCCGCTACGAGGGCGCCGCGGTGGCCGAGGACTGGGACGACCTCGTCGTACGCCCCCTGCTCGTGGACCGCCTCGTGGCCCTCGTGCCGGAGCGGCACCGGCTCGCGCGCGCGGAGTCCGTCGCCATCGGCGAGCTGGCCCGGGAACCCTGGATCGCGGGCTGCCCGCGCTGCCGGGGCCAGCTGGTGGAGGTGTGCGAGGGCGCGGGATTCACGCCCCGCATCGATTTCGCGACCGACGACTACCCGGCCGTCGTCGGCCTGGTCGGGGCCGGTCTCGGGGTGGCCGTCCTGCCGCAGCTCGCGGTGGACTCGGTGCGGCCCAGGGGGGTGCGCACGGTGGCGCTCGAACCGGTCGTGCGCCGTCAGATCGTCGCCCTCACCCTGCCCGACCTGGCGCAGGTGCCGGCCGTGGCGGCGACGCTCGAACAGCTGGCCCGGGCGGCGGGGCGCGCCGCCTGACGAGCGCCCCGGAGGCGGGCCACAGGCAGGGTCTTGGGCACGCACGAGGCGTGCCCAATGGCGGTAGGGAAGCAACACACCCGGCGGGCCGTGGGTGCAGAAACGTTTCCTTCAGTGATGCGAGGCGGTGTCCCCGCCGGTGGAAGAAGCCGCCACCAGACGGTTGCGTGCCCGCCCCATCAACTCCTCACGCTCGTCCTCGGTCAGGCCGCCCCAGACCCCGTACGGCTCGCGCACCGCCAGGGCATGTGCCGCGCACTCCGCGCGGACCGGGCACCTCATGCAGACCTCCTTGGCCGAGTTCTCGCGAGCGCTCCGAGCCGCCCCGCGCTCGCCCTCAGGGTGAAAGAAGAGCGAGCTGTCCACGCCGCGGCAGGCAGCCAGCAGCTGCCAGTCCCACAGGTCCGCGTTCGGTCCGGGAAGGCGGGAGAAATCTGCCATTACGTGACCCCTTGTAGCCGTTCTGGGCGGATACGGTGCCAACGACCGTACATCTCCGGTCTAAGGAGATGAAAATATGACTCATTGCGAATCTAGCTCCAGACACTGAGAAACGGGACCAAAAACGGCTAAATGGGGCATGGGTTGTGATGAAAAGTTGAGGGTCGGACGGCCATGTCTGCACCGTGTCGGCTTCCTCACGTAGAGTGCCGAAGACGGCAGGTAGCCCCGTAACTCTTTCGAGTGACCGTCGTTGAGAGTGCGGAGGCGGTTGAAAACACAAGTGCTCGGGCAGGCGTCCGAGACGTTCGACCGCACAGGTGACGATTCCGTACCAGCCTGGAGGCTCAAGGTGACGCGCATCAGCTGCGGAGGGCGGTCATGACTTCCGTCCTCGTCTGCGACGACTCCCCGCTTGCCCGAGAGGCGCTCCGCCGCGCGGTAGCGACCGTGCCCGGCGTCGAGCGCGTGACGACGGCGGCCAACGGCGAGGAAGTCCTCCGCCGCTGGGGCGCCGACCGCTCCGACCTCATCCTGATGGATGTACGCATGCCCGGCCTGGGTGGTGTCGAGACCGTGCGCCGGCTGCTGTCCGCCGACCCGGGCGCACGCATCATCATGCTCACGGTGGCCGAGGACCTGGACGGCGTGGCCCTCGCGGTGGCCGCAGGCGCCCGGGGCTACCTGCACAAGGACGCCTCGCGCGCGGAACTGCGGGCCACCGTGACCCAGGCGCTCGCCGACCCGACCTGGCGGCTGGCCCCGCGGCGCCTGCGCTCGGCCGAGATGGGCGCGGCGCCCACGCTCACCGCGCGGGAGATCCAGGTGCTCGAGGGCATGAGCCACGGCCGTTCCAACGCAGAGATCGGCCGCGAGCTGTTCCTCTCCGAGGACACCGTCAAGACGCACGCCCGCCGCCTGTTCAAGAAGCTCGGCGCCTCGGACCGGGCGCACGCGGTGGCCCTCGGCTTCCGCTGGGGCCTGGTCCGCTAGGAAGGACGCGTCCCGCCGGGCAGGCGGGGCGATCCGGCACCGGCGGCACCGCCGGGAGCCGGAAGCCGGTCCGCCTCCTCCCGCCGGAGCGGGGCGGTCTCCCGGCGTCCAGGGCGCTCGCGGGGCACGGCGCGGCATGCCTCGACTCAGGCGTCCGGGTCCGGCCGCCGCAACGGACGCCGCGCGACGCCACAGGGACGGACACGCCCGCGGGGCCGAGCACACCACTCGCCCCCGGGCGTCCCTCCCCGACGTACCCACGTACCGCCGTACGGCGATGTGTGCCCGCGCGGACCTCCGGGAGCTGTCCCGGTCGCCCGCGCACGTGGAAGTGAGGCGCTTCCGCGGCCGGTCCCGGCCACTTCGCGGATGCCTGAGACACGCCGCTCGCCGCCTCACGGCCCGGGCGGGAACGGAGGGTGCCCCGTGCCGGTGCCACGACCCGCTTCCGGGACGGCCCCGCCCCACCCCTGGGCGAAGTCCGGACCGCGCCCGAACGCGAGCCCGCGCGCGAGGCTCCGTGGAACGGCCCGCGCGCCGCGTCACCCGATGCCTCGTGTGGCGACTCGGGTGCCGAGTCGTGTGACGAGCCGGTCAGCGTCTCATGGGATGCGTCACGCCGCGACCCGTGCGGCCCGGTACGGAACGGCGCGCGGACGTCCCGGACGGCCGCTCCCCGCGGTTCCCGCGCCCGTGCACCGCGACCGGCGGGAACAGCGCTGTCCGGGGCCGTCCGGCGGCGCGGCGCCGGGATGCGCGCGGGCCGGACGCACGGCACCGCCGGACACGGTGGCGCGGGCCGCGCACGACTGTCCGCCGGACACCCCGTGCTCGTTTCGCCGCGGATGCCGCATCCTTGAGATGTGGAGTCTCTCGGGGACGAGTCGGTCGAGCGGAAGGGGAGGGCGCAGGGAATGAGTGCCGGCGCACCTGCTCATAACGCTTCGGTGCACAACCACGAGCACGACGCAACGGACCGTACGGCCGCAGGGCACCATGGACCGATGCGCGACGACGAGGCGGGCACGGCCCACGGGGCGATCGGTGCGCTCGTACACCGTGCCGTCGACGGGGACGCGCAGGCCACGCACGACCTGCTCGCGCACGTCCACCCGCTCGCGCTGCGCTACTGCCGCACCCGGCTGTCCCGGCTCCCGGGCGACGCGCGCCACTTCGTCGAGGACCTCGCCCAGGAGGTCTGCGTCGCGGTCCTGCTCGCCCTGCCGCGCTACCGCGACACCGGCCGCCCCTTCGAGGCCTTCGTCTTCGCCATCGCCTCGCACAAGGTCGCCGACCTGCAACGCGCCGCGATGCGCCACCCCGGTTCCACGGTCGTCCCCTCGGACGAGATGCCGGAGCGCCCCGACGACTCCCTCGGCCCCGAGGAGCGCGCCCTGCTCAGCAGCGACGCCGAGTGGGCCAAGAAACTACTGGCCAACCTCCCGGAGAACCAGCGCGAACTGCTCCTGCTGCGCATCGCCGTGGGCTTGACCGCGGAGGAGACGGGGCAGATGTTGGGAATGTCACCCGGCGCCGTACGGGTGGCCCAGCACCGCGCGCTGAGCCGCCTGCGCGCGCTCGCCGAGCAGTGACACCCTGGGGAGAGGCCCCCCGGCCCCTCAGCTGAACAGGCGCGCTTCCGCTTCCGTACGAACATACGAAGCCTGAAGCGACCCCGTACCGTGGAATTTGCTGACGACGCTTCCCGTTAGCATGGACATCCGCACCGATCAAGGCCATTTGGGGAAGGTGTCATGACTGCAAACGTCGACGGAGTGCCCGGTAAATTCGCGACACTCGGGCTGACCTACGACGACGTGCTGCTGCTGCCGGGCGCATCCGAGGTGCTCCCCAACGCGGTCGACACCTCGTCCCGCATCTCCCGCAATGTCCGGGTCAACATCCCGCTGCTCTCCGCGGCGATGGACAAGGTGACCGAGTCCCGCATGGCCATCGCCATGGCCCGGCTCGGCGGCGTCGGCGTGCTGCACCGCAACCTCTCCGTCGAGGACCAGGTCAACCAGGTCGACCTGGTGAAGCGGTCCGAGTCCGGCATGGTCACCGACCCGATCACGGTGCACCCGGAGGCCACGCTCGCCGAGGCGGACGCGCTCTGCGCCAAGTTCCGCATCAGCGGCGTCCCGGTCACCGACCCGGCCGGCAAGCTGCTGGGCATCGTGACCAACCGCGACATGGCCTTCGAGAGCGACCGCACGCGTCAGGTGCGCGAGGTCATGACCCCCATGCCGCTGGTCACCGGCAAGGTCGGCATCTCCGGGCCAGAGGCCATGGAGCTGCTGCGCAAGCACAAGATCGAGAAGCTTCCGCTGGTCGACGACGCGGGCGTCCTCAAGGGCCTGATCACGGTCAAGGACTTCGTCAAGGCGGAGAAGTACCCGAGCGCCGCCAAGGACGCCGAGGGCCGGCTGCTCGTCGGTGCCGCCGTCGGCGCCAGCCCCGAGGCGCTGGAGCGCGCCCAGGCGCTGGCCGCGGCCGGTGTGGACTTCCTGGTCGTCGACACCTCCCACGGCCACAACAGCAACGCGCTCAGCTGGATGTCGAAGATCAAGTCGGCCGTGGACGTCGACGTGATCGGCGGCAACGTCGCCACCCGCGACGGCGCCCAGGCGCTCATCGACGCCGGTGTCGACGGCATCAAGGTCGGCGTCGGGCCCGGCTCGATCTGCACCACCCGCGTGGTCGCCGGTATCGGCGTCCCGCAGGTCACCGCCATCTACGAGGCATCGCTGGCCGCGCGTGCGGCGGGCATCCCGCTGATCGGCGACGGTGGTCTGCAGTACTCCGGCGACATCGGCAAGGCGCTCGCCGCCGGCGCCGACACGGTCATGCTGGGCAGCCTCCTCGCCGGCTGCGAGGAGTCGCCGGGCGAGCTGCTGTTCATCAACGGCAAGCAGTTCAAGTCGTACCGCGGCATGGGCTCGCTGGGCGCGATGCAGTCCCGCGGCCAGGGCCGGTCGTACTCGAAGGACCGCTACTTCCAGGCCGAGGTCGCCTCGGACGACAAGCTCGTGCCCGAGGGCGTCGAGGGCCAGGTGCCCTACCGCGGCCCGCTCTCCAACGTGCTGCACCAGCTCGTCGGCGGCCTGCGCCAGACCATGGGCTACGTGGGCGCCGCCACCATCGAGGAGATGGAGTCCAAGGGCCGCTTCGTGCGGATCACCTCGGCGGGCCTCAAGGAGAGCCACCCGCACGACATCCAGATGACGGTCGAGGCGCCGAACTACAGCAGGAAGTGACACGCGCGGCGACGCACGCGCACGTGTGACGGCAACGCGAGGGCGGTCCCGGGGCATCCGGGGCCGCCCTTGTCGCACCTGTCGGCGATACTGGAAGGCGCTGCAACGCATAGGGAAAGGCCACCAACGTGACTGAGATCGAGATCGGGCGCGGCAAGCGCGGCCGCCGGGCGTACGCCTTCGACGACATCGCCGTCGTCCCCAGCCGCCGTACGCGGGACCCGAAGGAGGTCTCGATCGCCTGGCAGATCGACGCCTACCGCTTCGAGCTGCCCTTCCTGGCCGCCCCCATGGACTCGGTCGTCTCCCCGGCCACCGCGATCCGCATCGGCGAGCTGGGCGGCCTCGGCGTGCTCAACCTCGAGGGCCTGTGGACGCGGCACGAGGACCCCCAGCCGCTGCTGGACGAGATCGCCGAGCTGGACGCCGCGACGGCCACCCGCCGGCTCCAGGAGATCTACGCGGCGCCGATCAAGGAGGAGCTGATCGGGGCGCGCATCAAGGAGGTCCGCGACTCCGGCGTGATCACCGCCGCCGCGCTCTCCCCTCAGCGCACCGCCCAGTTCTCCAAGGCGGTCGTGGACGCGGGCGTGGACATCTTCGTCATCCGAGGTACGACGGTCTCGGCGGAGCACGTGTCGTCCTCGCACGAGCCGCTGAACCTCAAGCAGTTCATCTACGAGCTGGACGTCCCGGTGATCGTCGGCGGCTGCGCCACGTACACCGCCGCCCTGCACCTGATGCGCACCGGCGCGGCCGGCGTCCTGGTCGGCTTCGGCGGCGGCGCCGCGCACACCACGCGCAACGTGCTGGGCATCCAGGTCCCGATGGCCACCGCCGTCGCCGACGTGGCCGCGGCCCGCCGCGACTACATGGACGAGTCCGGCGGCCGGTACGTGCACGTGATCGCCGACGGCGGCGTCGGCTGGTCCGGCGACCTCCCGAAGGCGATCGCCTGCGGGGCCGACTCCGTGATGATGGGCTCCCCGCTGGCCCGGGGCACGGACGCGCCCGGCAAGGGCCACCACTGGGGCATGGAGGCCGTCAACGAGGAACTGCCCCGCGGCAAGAAGGTCGACCTCGGCACGGTCGGCACCATCGAGGAGATCCTCACCGGCCCGTCCCACAACCCGGACGGCTCGATGAACTTCTTCGGCGCCCTGCGCCGCGCCATGGCCACCACCGGCTACAGCGAGCTGAAGGAGTTCCAGCGCGTGGAGGTCACGGTGGCGGACTCGCAGCACCGCCGGTAACCCGCACGACACCGAAGGGGCCGGTCACCTACGGGGTGACCGGCCCCTTCGGCATGCCGGCCCACCCGCCGGGACCGGATCCGTCCGTGGGCCCAGGAGCGAGACCGGGGACGTGCCCCCGTTCACGCGCCCTGCGCTCACAACCGGTGCGCCGCCCCCGTGGGCGTGGCCCCCCGCGTGTCCAGCAGGAGCTGGGCCTTCACCGACAGGCCCTGGAGGTCGTAGGTGCGGTGCTGCTGGAGCAGGATCGTCAGATCGGCGTCGGCGGCCGCCTCGTACAGGGAGTCCGCGCGCGGGACCGGGCGGTCCAGGACGTTCCACGCGGGCACGTACGGGTCGTGGTAGCTGACCGAGGCGCCGAACTCCATCAGCCGGACGGCGATCTCCTGCGCGGGCGTGCTCTGCAGGTCGGCGAGATCGGGCTTGTAGGTGACGCCGAGCAGCAGCACCCGCGCCCCGCGCGCGGACTTGCCGTGCTCGTTGAGGAGGGCCGCGGCGCGCTGGACGACGTACCGGGGCATGCGGTGGTTGACCTGCTGGGCCAGCTCCACCATGCGCAGGGTGCGGGTCGCGTGGCCGGTCAGGTCGTGCGGGACGCCGTGGCCGCCGACGCCCGGCCCCGGCCGGAACGCCTGGAAGCCGAAGGGCTTGGTCTCCGCGCAGCGGATGACGTCCCACAGGTCGACGCCCAGCTCGTGGCAGAGCACGGCCATCTCGTTGACGAGCGCGATGTTGACGTGCCGGTAGTTGGTCTCCAGCAGCTGCACGGCCTCCGCCTCACGCAACCCGCGCGCGCGGACGACCTTGTCGGTGAGCCGGCCGTAGAACGCGGCGGCCGACTCCGTGCAGGCGGGGGTGAGGCCGCCGATGACCCTGGGCGTGCCGGCCGGGGTGCGGTCGCGGTTGCCGGGGTCGACCCGGCTGGGCGAGTAGGCGAGGTGGAAGTCGCGGCCCGCGCGCAGGCCCGAGCCCTGTTCCAGCAGCGACCGCAGGAACTCGCCCGTCGTCCCGGGCAGGACCGCCGACTCCAGGATGACCGTGGTGTGCGGCCGCAGCCGCTCGGCGAGGGTGCGCGCGGCCGCTTCCACCTGGCCGAGGTCGATACCGCCGTCGGCGCCGCGCGGGGTGGGCGCGCAGATCACCGCCGTGCGCACCCGGCCGAGCTGGGCCGGGTCGGTGACCGGCCGGAAGCCCGCCGCGCGCATCCGGCGCAGCTCGGCGGGGCTGAGCGAGCCCGCCTCGGGGCCTGTGGCGTACCCGATGGTCGGGATGCCGGCGGAGACGGCGGCCTGGGCGAGCGGCAGGCCGTGGGAACCGAGTCCGATCACGGCGAGGTCTGCGGGCATGGCGGGGGCCGTCCTTCCCAGTAACCGAAGCGGGACAGATGCGCAACCGCTGTGGACAGGATGCGCGGGAGCACTGTCACACTAGGAGTAAATATGACCGTTATGTGGGATTGTGTTCGTGTGTCTTCCGGGGGTTGTGCGCGTGTTGTCCACAGGTTGGAAGCGCGTGGTGGCTGAAGCCGGGCAACCCCGTCAGAATTTGGGCATGAGGAGGGGGTGAACCGGGCTTCGCCCTCCGGGTGCGGCCTGCGCGAGCGAGTTCTTCGACAGCGGGAGGCAGCGGTGAGGACAGCGACTCTGGGCCCGGCACAGCGCGCCGAGGCACTGGCGGCGATGGCGGAGCGCGAACTGGACGTGCTGGTGGTCGGCGCCGGAGTGGTCGGTGCCGGTACCGCACTGGACGCCGTCACCCGTGGCCTGTCCACCGGACTGGTCGAGGCCCGCGACTGGGCGTCCGGCACCTCCAGCAGGTCAAGCAAGCTCATCCACGGCGGACTGCGCTATCTGGAGATGCTGGACTTCGCCCTGGTCCGCGAGGCGTTGAAGGAGCGCGGCCTGCTCCTGGAGCGGCTCGCCCCGCACCTGGTGAAACCCGTGCCGTTCCTCTATCCGCTCCAGCACAAGGGCTGGGAGCGGTGGTACGCCGGCTCGGGCGTGGCGCTGTACGACGCGATGTCCATGGCCCGCGGGCACGGCCGGGGTCTGCCCGTGCACCGGCACCTGACCCGGAATCACGCCCTGCGCGTGGCACCCTGCCTGAAGAAGGACGCCCTGGTCGGCGCCCTCCAGTACTACGACGCGCAGATGGACGACGCCCGGTTCGTGGCGACCCTGGTGCGCACCGCCGTGTCGTACGGCGCCCACGCGGCCAACCGCGCCCGGGTGACGGGCTTCCTGCGCGAGGGCGAGCGGGTCGTCGGCGCCCGGGTGCAGGACGTAGAGGGCGGCGGGGAGTACGAGATCCGGGCCAAGCAGGTCGTCAACGCCACCGGCGTGTGGACCGACGACACCCAGGCCATGGTGGGGGAGCGCGGCCAGTTCCACGTGCGCGCCTCCAAGGGCATCCACCTGGTCGTGCCCAAGGACCGCATCCACTCCAGCACCGGTCTGATCCTGCGCACCGAGAAGTCGGTGCTTTTCGTCATCCCGTGGGGCCGGCACTGGATCGTCGGCACCACCGACACCGAATGGGACCTCGACAAGGCCCACCCGGCCGCCTCCAGCGCCGACATCGACTACCTGCTGGAGCACGTCAACTCCGTGCTCGCCGTCCCGCTCAGCCGCGACGACGTGCAGGGCGTGTACGCGGGCCTGCGCCCGCTGCTGGCCGGTGAGTCGGACGCCACCAGCAAGCTGTCCCGCGAGCACACCGTGGCGCATCCGGCGCCGGGCCTCGTGGTGGTGGCGGGCGGCAAGTACACGACGTACCGGGTGATGGCGAAGGATGCCGTCGACGAGGCGGTGCACGGGCTCGACATGCGCGTCGCCGACTGCGTCACCGAGGAGATCCCGCTGCTCGGCGCCGAGGGCTACCGGGCGATGTGGAACGCGCGGGCGCGGATCGCCGCCCGCACCGGACTGCACGTGGTGCGCGTGGAACACCTGCTGAACCGTTACGGCGCCATGGCCGAGGAGATCCTGGACCTCATCGCCGCCGACCCGGCCCTCGGCGAACCGCTGCAGGCCGCCGACGACTATCTGCGGGCCGAGGTCGTCTACGCGGCCTCGCACGAGGGCGCCCGGCACCTGGACGACGTCCTCACCCGCCGCACCCGCATCTCCATCGAGACCTTCGACCGGGGCACCCGCAGCGCCCGAGAGGCCGCCGAGCTGATGGCGCCCGTCCTCGGCTGGGACAAGGACCAGATCGAGCGCGAGGTCGAGCACTACGAGAAGCGGGTCGAGGCGGAACGGGAGTCCCAGCGCCAGCCGGACGACCTGACGGCCGACGCGGCCCGGCTGGGCGCACCGGACATCGTGCCGCTCCAGTGACGTTCCCGCCGGTCCCGGCCGGTGGCGGCGGATATCACCCGAACGGGTGAGCGCGGCCGGGATCTCCGCTCGGGCGCCGGCCGTTCTACGGGGTGCGGGGACAGAACTCGGCGGCGAGCAGGCGAGGTTCGAGGCCTGGGTCGGAGATCTCCGTCGTGTCGACCCGGAAGGTGAGGACACGACGGCCGTCGACCGTGGCTGCGGTGCGCACGTAGCTGCCGGTGATACGGCCGTTGTGCCCCCACACCGTGACCCCGCACGGCAGCTCGACCGGAAACAGCCCCATGCCGTACGAGCCTTGTGCGGCACGGGTGTCGAGCATCTCGCCCAGCCGGCGCGGGGACAGCAGTCGGCCGCCCAGCAGGGCGGCGTAGAAGCGGTCGAGGTCGTCGAGCGTGGTCACCAGCTCGCCCGCCGCGCCGGCCACGCGCGGGTCGAGTGCGGTGACGTCGGAGCCGTCGGCGGCGTAGGCATGGCCGTGCGGCATCGGGAGTGAGGTGCGGGATCCAGGGAAGGAGGTATCCGTCAGACCCAGGGGAGCGATGATCCGGCGCCGGGCCTCGGCGGCGTACGAGTGGCCGGTGATCCGGTGGACGACCATGCCGAGCAGGACATAGCCGGTGTTGGAGTAGGAAGAGCGGCCCGGGCGGGTCGGAGGGAGGGTGAGGGCGATGCGTACGGCCTGAAGCGGGGTCAGTGGCACGGCGCCATGGGTGACCCGGGTGAAGTCGGCGAGGCCGCTGGTGTGCGTGAGCAGGGCGCGCAGGGTGATGCGCCGTCCGTCGGTGCCGGGTCCGCGCAGCAGCCCGGGCAGGTACCGCTCGACGGTGTCGGACAGGGACAGCCGGTGCTCGTCGGCGAGTTGCAGCACGACGGTGGCGACGAAGGTCTTGGTGACGCTGCCGGCGCGGAAGTGGTCGGCTCGTGCGATGCCCCGGCCGGCGGCCGAGTAGTGCGCGCGGTCGCCGTCCCGGGCCAGCAGGGCCGCGGCGGGTGCCCCGCCCTCGGTGACGAGCAGCACGAGGATCGGGTCCGTGGCACCCGTCGCGTGGCCGGAGGTGGCGGCGGGCGCGAGCAGCAGGGCCAGGAGCACCGGTAGGGACAGGAGTGCCCGAAGCGTCGGCATCCGGGCTCCCTTCTGCTCCGGCTCCTCCGGCTCTCGCCGGATCTCCTCGTGTATGCGCGGTTCTGCGCCGGAATGCTCTGACCCATCATCCCGGTGGGCCCGAGCCCCACTTCGGCGGGTCCCCGGGTGCGCGGCGGGCTGGGCGGCGTCAGGGGCACCCTGGGCGTCGGCCACTTGTCGGGTGAGGGACAATGGAGGCTCTGTCAGGGCGGGTTGCATGAGGGGACGCATGTCGGAGGCGGAGCGGGCGGGGACATCTCGTCAGGAGACTCGTCAGGACAAGAGCGAGCGTCGTCTCCTCGCCGGGCGGTACCGGCTGGGAGACGTACTGGGCCGCGGCGGCATGGGCACGGTGTGGCGCGCCGAGGACGAGACCCTCGGCCGGACGGTCGCCGTCAAGGAACTGCGGTTCCCGTCGAACATCGACGACGAGGAGAAGCGGCGTCTGATCACGCGCACCCTGCGTGAGGCCAAGGCGATCGCCCGGATCCGCAACAACAGCGCGGTGACGGTCTTCGACGTGGTCGACGAGGACGACCGGCCCTGGATCGTCATGGAGTTGGTCGAGGGCAAGTCCCTCGCCGAGGTCATCCGCGAGGACGGCCTGCTGGAGCCCAAGCGCGCGGCGGAGGTCGGCCTCGCCGTCCTCGACGTGCTGCGTTCCGCGCACCGCGAGGGCATCCTGCACCGCGACGTGAAGCCGTCCAACGTCCTGATCGCCGAGGACGGCCGGGTCGTGCTCACCGACTTCGGCATCGCGCAGGTCGAGGGCGACCCGTCCATCACCTCCACCGGCATGCTCGTCGGCGCCCCCTCCTACATCTCCCCCGAGCGCGCCCGGGGGCACAAGCCCGGCCCCGCCGCCGACCTGTGGTCGCTGGGCGGCCTGCTGTACGCGTCGGTCGAGGGCCTGCCGCCGTACGACAAGGGTTCGGCGATCGCCACGCTGACCGCGGTGATGACCGAGCCCCTGGAGGAGCCCAAGAACGCCGGTCCGCTCCGGGACGTCATCTACGGCCTGCTCAACAAGGACCCGGCGCAGCGGCTCGACGACGCGCGCGCCCGGGTCATGCTCAACCGGGTGATCCACGCGCCCGAGCCCGAGGCCATGGACGCCACGCGGGTGGTGCCGCTGCCGGTGCAGCCCGACGGCAAGCGGGGCGAGGAGGCCGGGGAGAAGCTGCGCGGGGCGCTGCGCTCGGTCCGCAAGGCGGCCGGTTCGGCCGGCGCGGCGGCGACCGCGCGGACGACGAAGAACGGTGCCGACAAGGCGGCGCCCGGCCCCGCCGGCGGGCCGGCGGCGGACAGCGGCTCCGGTGCTTCCAGTGCTTCTGGTGCCTCCAGCGCCTCCGGCGCGGCCGGTGCCGGTGCCCGGACGCCGGGTGGGGCGGCCGGTCCGGCCCAGGGCTCCCCGTCGGGGCCGAACTCGTCCGCCACCAAGCCCAGTTCCGGGTGGCCCGTGATGCCGCCGCCGGACCTGGACCTGCCGCCGCGGCCGGTGCCGAGGGCGCCGCTCACCGACGTGGTGCCCAAGCGCACGCTGGTGATCATCGCCGTGGTGGTCGTCCTCGCCGTGATCGGCACGATCCTTGCCCTTGCGTTCAACGGTGACGACAAGAGCGGCGACAAGAGCGGCAACGCCGCCCGGAGCTCGGCGAGCGGGACCGCCTCCCCCAAGGAGGACAAGAGCAAGAGCGGCGGGAAGTCCACCGGCAGCGGCACCCGGACCGACGGCGACACCTCGGCGTCCGCCTCGGCCGGTTCCACCACCGACGACACGGCGAGCCCCGATTCGTCCGACAACGCGGGCGACCAAGGTTCGTCCGGCAAGAAGGGCGGCGGGAGCGCGCCCGTGGAGTCGACCCACAAGGGTGGCCAGGGCTACTCGATCGGGCTGCCCAAGGGCTGGAACTACCAGTCCACCGGCGCCGCCGGCGACCGCTACACCGGCCCCGAGGGGCAGAAGCTGCTCGTCGCCTGGACCAGCACGCCCCAGGGCGACCCGGTGGCGGACTGGCAGAACCAGTCGCGGTACATGGTGCGCTCCCAGTACCACAAGATCCGTATAGAGAAGGTGGACTACCGCGGCTGGAACACCGCGGACTGGGAGTTCACCTACGTCGACGGCGGCACCCGGTACCGCACGATCGACCGGGGGTTCGTGGTCAACGGCCATCAGGGTTACGCGCTGATGTACACGGCGAAGGCCGCGAAGTGGGACAGCGGGCTGCGCAAGGCCACCTGGAAGACACTGACGGGGTCCTTCGAACCCAAGTCGTGATGTGAACGAGCCCGGTTCGGGTACGTGAGAATCCGTCATCCCCTCAATGCGGGTTGCCTCTGGCACGTATCGTGAATGGTTGCGGACCGTACGCAGCCGCATGTGGATGCGGAACGGTCCGTCAGGGAACGGATGTGAACGACCAGGCGGCCGGGGGAGGCAACGTGGACGACTATGCGGGCCGGGTGCTCGCCGACCGTTACCGCCTGCCGCTGCCGCCCTCCGACGAGTACGAACTCACCGAGACCCGGGCCTTCGACACCTACAGCGGCCAAGAGGTGCTGGTCCGTCAGGTGCCGCTGCCGGAGGTCGTCGAGGCCGAGGTGCTCGACGCCGAAGGACTGCCCGAGGGGTTCACCGCCCGTGAGCGCGGCGCCCGCCGCGCCCCCGCGGCCCGTACCGCCACCCGCCGCCCCTCGGACCCGGCCGTGCGGCGTGCGGTCGAGGCCGCGCAGGCGGCCGCCCGTGTGCCCGACCATCCGCGTCTCGACCAGGTCTTCGACGTGTTCGCCGAAGGCGGCTCGCTGTGGATCGTCAGCGAGTGGGTGGCGGCGCGCCCGCTGTCCGCGCTGCTGACCGAGGAGCCGCTGACGCCGTACCGGGCGGCGGAGGTCGCCTCCGACGTCCTCATGGCCCTGCGCGTCCTGCACGCCCACGGCTGGGTGCACCGCAACATCACCGCCCGCACGGTCCTCGTCTGCGACGACGGCCGGGTCATGCTCACCGGCCTCGCGGTCGGCGCGGCGGAGGAGGCGCTGTGCGGGTACGACCCGGTGCCGGGTCCGGACGGCGGTGACGACGACCAGGAAGGTCGGCGAGGCGGGGAGGGACGGGACGGCCGGGACGGCGGGCCCGGTCAGGAAGGGCCGGCCGGCGCCCTCGGACCGGGACGTGCGGCCGCTGGCGCCCCGGGCGGACCGGACTTCGGCGGACCGGAGTTCGGCGGCCCCGGTGGGCGGGGGACGACGGGCGCCGGCGTCCCGGTCCCCCCGGCGGGCACCACCGCCCCCGACACCGACCCCGAGGCCGCGCGGCGGGCCGCGATCCAGGCGCGGGCGGCCGGCGGGCTGCCGGTGCCGGGCGCGAACGGGGTCTCCGGCGGTGGTCCCACGGTCCCCGGACCCGCCGGACGGCGGGCCCTGGAGAGCGGTGACGACATCCGTGCCGCGCGGGCCGGCGCCATCGCCGCCTACCGCGCGGGAGCCCGGGCCGCCCCGGGGCGGCGCCGCGGGCGCCCGGCGGGGGGGGTGCCGCGGGTCCCACGTGTCCGTGGCG
>NZ_JAJSZC010000105.1:0-8203 GCF_036815105.1 Streptomyces sp. IBSBF 3136 | reverse complement strand
TGGGACCACCGCCGGAGACCCCGTTCGCGCCCGACACCGACCCCGAGGCCGCGCGGCGGGGACGGCACCGAAGGCGCCCCGCGGCAGCCGTACACCGCGGGTCCGGGCGCCCCGCCACCCGGCCGCATCGCCGACCCCTACGGGGTGCAAGGCAACCCCTGGCACGGCGCCACACCGCGCTCCGTGGCAGGTGACCCCGCGACCGCGCCGGGTGCCGACCGCGGACGTCTCGGACTGCCCGCGGCGGCGCCCGCCCCCGGCCGGCTGCCCGTGCCCGGTCAGGCGTCCGCCGGCCACCCGGACGGCCCCGGTCACGGCTCCCCGGGGCAGGGCGCGACCCTTCCCGGACAGGTACCGGGCCCGGCCACGGGCGCGGTGCCCGCCGGTGCCCGCTGGGACGACGCGGTGACCGCCGCCCGCCGCGGTCCCGGCACCGCGCTCGCCGCCGAACGGGCCCGGCAGGTGCGGATGACCGTGGTGGGACCGGTGACCGAGCGCTGGGCGCCGGAACAGGCCGGACCCGTGCACGAGAACTGGCAGCTCGCGGCGCCGATCGGGCCCGCCACCGACCTGTGGGCCCTCGGCGCGCTGCTCTTCCGGGCCGTCCAGGGACACGCGCCCTACCCCGAGGAGTCCACGGCCGAGCTGGTCCAGATGGTGTGCGCGGAACCGCCCGCCTTCGCCGAGGAGTGCGGGCCGCTGCGCCCCGTCGTGGAGTCGCTGCTGCGTCAGGACCCCACCGACCGGCTGGACTTCGAGGAACTGGGCGGCTGGCTGCGCTCGCTGGTGCGGTCGGCGCCCGAGCCGGACGCCGGGGTCCACGTGGTCCCCGTCCCGCCCCCCGACCCGAGGCGCCTGCCCATCGTCCGCCGCCGCGGCGAGCTGGTGCGGCGCCGGCGCGCCGGGGTGCCGGCCACCCATCCGCACGGACGGCACAAGCGGGCCGCGGAGGGAGCGGGTTCACCGCGCAGCCTCGGCCGGACGCTGCTCCTGCTGATCCTTCTGCTGCTGGCCGGCGCGGTGGCGTACGCGATGCTGTTCATGCCGAAGCAGGGGGACAGCGGCGCGGCGGGCGGTGAGCGCACCGGCAGTACCGGGCAGTCGAGCCCCGCGCCCTCCCACGCCCAGCAGCCGTCCGGCGGGCGGCCGCCGAGCGGCAGCCCCGGCGCGTCGTCGTCCGCGCCCGCCACCGAGACCCAGACCGGCGGGGACCCCTCGGTCGCCGACGGTTTCACCCTGCGCAAGGACCAGGACGGCTTCCAGGTCGCCGTCGCCAAGGGCTGGGACCGCACGCCCAAGAACGGCGCCGGTCAGGTGGTCTACTCGCACGGGAACTTCGAACTGCTCGTCGTGCCGGGCCGGGACGGCACCTCCTCCTACGGCAGCGATCCGATGGTCTACCAGCGCGACAAGGAGCGCGAACTCCAGCCGTACCGTTCCTCCAGCTGGGCCACCGCCACCGGCCTGCGGACCATCGAGGTGGGCGGCCGGACCATGGCCGAGGGCCAGTTCACCTGGACCGACGGACAGGGGCGCGACCTGTACGTGCGCAACATGGCGATCCTGCTGGACGGCCGCTACCACATCGTCCAGGTCCGCGGCCCGGAGGCCGAGCGGGACGAGGTGACACGGCTGTACGACCAGGCGGTCGCGACGTACCGCTACACGGGATGAGCGCCCCGTATACCGCCTGCGGAAAAGGGACTTCGGCTCCCCGTCGCGGGCCGTGGCGACAACCGTCACAGGACTGTCACCTTGGTACCCCGCTTGTTCCCAGAGGACAGGCCGGTCCTTAGTCTGACCCTGTCAAGAGCATTGCGGGGCAACGTGAATCAGATGCAGGGCCTGCTCATAGCGGGCCGCTACCGGCTTGCCGATTCCATCGGCAGCGGCGGCATGGGCCGGGTGTGGCGCGCCCACGACGAGGTGCTGCACCGGAAGGTCGCCGTCAAGGAGTTGACCGCCGCGCTCTACGTCTCCGAGAGCGAGCAGGCCGTGCTGCTCGCCCGCACCCGGGCCGAGGCCCGTGCCGCGGCGCGTATCAACCACTCCGCCGTCGTCACCGTCCATGACGTGCTCGAACACGACGGCCGCCCGTGGATCGTGATGGAGCTGGTCGAGGGCCACTCGCTGGCCGACGCGGTCAAGGAGCGCGGGCGCATCGACCCGCGGGAGACCGCGCGGATCGGCCTGTGGGTGCTGCGGGCGCTGCGCGCCGCGCACACCGCCGGCGTGCTGCACCGGGACGTCAAGCCCGGCAACGTGCTGCTCGGCCGGGACGGCCGGGTCCTGCTCACCGACTTCGGCATCGCGCAGATCGAGGGCGACACCACCATCACCCGCACCGGAGAGGTCGTCGGTTCGGTCGACTACCTCGCCCCCGAGCGGGTGCGCGGCCACGACCCCGGCCCGTCCTCCGACCTGTGGGCGCTGGGTGCCACGCTGTACACGGCGGTGGAGGGCCGCTCGCCGTTCCGCCGGACCTCGCCGCTGACCACCATGCAGGCGGTCGTCGAGGAGGAGGCGTCCGAACTGCGGTACGCCGGTCCGCTCGGCCCCGTCATCACCGCCCTGCTGCAGAAGGACCCGGCGCGGCGGCCCGGCACGGACGAGACGGAGCAGATGCTCGCCGAGGCGGCGGAGGGCCGACGGCCGAGCACGGCGCAGGTGTACGTGTCCACGCAGCAGCACGACCGCCTCCAGGCGGAGGCGCAGCAGCCGGGCCCCTCGCACACCGGCGCGGAGCGGGCCACCGGAACGCCGTACCCGCCGGTGACCGGGCCGACGCGGGGCGCCGGTCCGTACGCCACGGCTGCCGGACACCACACGACCGTCCCGCAGGGACAGCCGGTACGGCCGCCCGAACGCCGCCGGCTGCGCACGCTCGCCCTGGTGGTCGCCCTCGCCGCGATCGTCGGCGGAGGGGTCGCGGTCGCACTGCAGCAGTTCGGCACGGGCGGTCACGGCGACTCCGCCTCCGGATCGTCGACCCCCGGCCCCAGCG
The DNA here is from genome assembly GCF_036815105.1 of Streptomyces sp. IBSBF 3136. Lineage (NCBI taxonomy): Bacteria > Bacillati > Actinomycetota > Actinomycetes > Kitasatosporales > Streptomycetaceae > Streptomyces > Streptomyces sp. IBSBF 3136. Next base: position 5,199 of record NZ_JAJSZC010000105.1, on the reverse strand, counting down.
GCAGTGCCAGTCCGAGCGCCGTGGGCGGCCGGGGGGCGGTCCCCGTCGACTGGGAGCGGATCAAGGACCCGATGGGCTTCAGCATCTCCCTGCCCAAGGGGTGGACGCGGACCGTCTCCATCGACCAGGACGGCCTGCGGCAGGTCGACTACTCGCCGGACAAGGGCAAGCACCTCGTGCGGGTCGCCGTCGACACCGCGCCGGACTACCGCACCTCCTACGAGCACATGACCCACCTGAACGAGCGGCTTGCACGGCACCTGGTGGCCTACAAGCAGCTCACCTTCAAGGAGGAGCTCTTCCGCGACCAGCCGGGCACCCGCTGGGAGTACACGTGGAACGCGCTGGCCAAGGACCCGCCGCACTACTTCCCCGGGCCCTACCACGCGATCGACGTCGGATACATGAACGACGACGGCACCGAGTACGCCCTCTACTCGGCCTCACCGGCGAACGACTGGGCCACCACCAGTAAGCAGTTCGACTGGATCCTGCGGAGTTTCCAGGAGAACTGATCCGGGGGACACGCGCTCACGTACCGGCCCGTCCGCGGATCGTGGGGACCGATCCGCCGGCATGCTTCAAGCCACCTGTGCCGGGGTGACGGCACACTTGGCCGATCGCCGTCCCGGAGGGCGTCCGTCCGATGCGGCATGATGGGGCGCATGGGGACCGAGGGGGACGTCTTCCGTGTGATCGCGGGCCGTTACCGCCTGGAGGCGTTGATCGGCCGTGGGGGCATGGGCGTCGTATGGCGGGCGACCGACCAGTTGCTCGGCCGGCGGGTCGCGGTGAAGGAACTGCCGCTGGAGGAGACGTTCTCCGCGGAGGAGGCCCTGCGCCAGCGTGACCGTACGCTGCGCGAGGCCCGCGCGGTCGCCCAGTTGCGCCATCCGCACATCATCGTCGTGCACGACATCGTCGAGGAGGGCGCACGGCCCTACATCGTCATGGAGCTGATCGAGGGAGGCTCGCTCGCCGACCGGATCGCGGCGCGCGGCCCGGTCGACGCCGCCGAGGCCGCCCGGATCGGCATCGACCTGCTGAGCGCGCTGCGCACCGCCCACGAGGCGGGCGTCCTGCACCGCGACATCAAGCCCGCGAACGTGCTCGTCGAGTCGGGCACCGAGCGGGTGGTCCTCACCGACTTCGGGATCGCGCGGGTCGCGGGCGCCACGACTCTCACCGAGACCGGCTCCTTCGTGGGCTCGCCCGAGTACACCGCGCCGGAACGGATGTCCGGGGTGCGCACCGGCTCCGAGTCTGACCTGTGGTCGCTCGGCGCGCTGCTGTGCACCGTGCTCAGCGGCGAGTCGCCGTTCCGCCGTGACTCCCTCGGCGGCATCCTGCACGCCGTCGTCTCCGCCGACATTCACCCGCCCGCGCAGGCCGAGCCGTTGCTGCCGGTCGTACGGGGCCTGCTGGAGCGCGATCCGGACCGGCGGCTGGACGCGGCGGAGGCGGAGCGGATGCTGCGCACGTTCCTGGAGACGGGCCGCACCCCGGCCGCGCCGGGCACCGCCGCCGACGGGAACACGCCCGGGACCGCCGACCCCGGCGGCCGTGCCACCGGGGCGCCCTACACGCCGACCCAGCACGACGTGCCGCACCGGCCGGTGCCCGCTTCGGCGCCCATCGCCGAACGGCCGCCGCCCGTGCGCCAGTCGACGCGTGGGGTGCTGGCGGCGGCGCTGCTCGTGGCCGCGGTCGCCGGGGCCGGTGTGTCCGCGGTGGCGCTGCTGCTGAACCACGGCGGGGACGGGCACGGCGGCACTCCGGGCACCACCGCGACCAGCCCCGCGACAGGCCGGGCACCGACGAGCGGCCACCCGTCCCGGACCACCGCGAGCGACTCCCCGCCCGGGACCACCACCGGCGCGTCACCGTCCTCGACACCGACGTCGAGCAGCGCGCCCGCGGCCTCCCGCAGCCACACCGCCCCCTCCGGCTACCGCACCGCCCGGGACCCGGCCGGCTTCTCCCTCGCCGTACCGCAGGACTTCACCCGTGACCGGCAGGGCGAGCGGATCTTCTACCTTTCGTCCGGGCAGACGTTCCGCCTCGGCATCAGGGTCGCCGCGCCCGAGGCGGGCGGCCCCGCCGCGGTGATGAACCGCGCGGCGGCCGACGGGCCGAGCACCAACCCCGGCTACCACGACGGCCGGGTCACCGCGACCTCGCACGCCGGAGGACCCGCCGCGCTCTGGGAGTTCACCTGGGACGGCTTCAGCGCCGCCGAGGGCGCGCGCCACACCTACGACCTGTGCTGGGAGCAGGGCGGCCGGATGTACGACGTGTGGGTGTCGGCGCCGGTCGGCAAGGTCCGCGAGGCCCGGGAGTACTTCGACGTGGCCGTCGACACCTTCTCCGTCACGGCTCGGTGACCGGTTCGGCCTCCCTGTGGCTCAACGCGCTTGTGGCGCGATATGGATGACCCATGAGCAGTGACGGGGGAGTCGGCCGCACCGCCGACGACACGACGAGTTTTGTTCTGCAACCGCCGAACCCGCGCCCGGAAGCGCGGCCGCACCCGCAGCCCGACCCGCGGCCGGCCCCGGCACCGGCGTCCCGACCCGTCCCGGCACCGGCGTCACAACCGGCCCCGGGCCAGGGGCCCGGGCGGCTGATCGCCGGGCGGTACCGGCTGCTCGCCAAGCTGGGGCACGGCGGAATGGGCACCGTGTGGCGGGCCAAGGACGAGACGGTGGACCGCGAGGTCGCCGTCAAGGAACCCCGGGTGCCGGACTCGCTTCCCGAGCGGGAACGCGCCAACGCCTACGAGCGGATGCGCCGCGAGGCACGCGCGGCCGCCCGGCTCGACCACCCCTCGGTGGTCGACGTGTACGACGTCGCGGTCGTCGACGGACGGCCGTGGATCGTGATGGAGCTGGTGCGCGGACGCTCGCTCGGCGACGCGCTCCAGGAGGGCACCCTGGACGCCCGCGAGGCGGCCCGGATCGGCCTCCAGGTGCTCGGCGCGCTGGAGGCGGCGCACGCGGCGGGCGTCCTGCACCGGGACGTGAAACCGGACAACGTGCTGCTGGGCCGGCACGACCGGGTCGTCCTCACGGACTTCGGCATCGCCCAGATCGAGGGCGAGACGAACCTGACCGACACCGGCGGCTTCGTCGGCTCGCCCGAATACATCGCGCCCGAGCGGGTGCTGGGCCGGCGGCCCGGCCCGGCGAGCGACCTGTGGTCCCTGGGCGTGGTCCTCTACACGGCCACCGAGGGCGTCTCCCCGTTCCGCCGCAGCAACACCCCGGCCACCCTGCAGTCCGTCCTCCACGCCACCCCGGCCGCGCCCGCCGCCCGCGGCCCCCTGGCCGAGGCCGTCGACGGCCTGCTCCGGAAGGACCCCGCCGCCCGTCCGGACGCGGCCCGGGTCCGCGCCCTGCTGGAGGCGGCCGCCGACCCTCCCGCACCCCGGCCCGCCGAGCAGACGCGGGTCGCCGTGCCGGCCGCCCGGCCGCGGCGCGTGGGCCGGAAGACCTGGCTCGGGGTGGGAGCCGCCGTGGTCGCGGCCGCGGCGGTGGCCGGCTACCTGGTCCTCGCCGACCCGTTCGCCGGTCCGCTGCCCGACGGCTGGGCGAGACGGACGGACACCCGGCTGGGCGTGACTCTCTCCGTTCCCGCCACCTACCAGGTGGGGCACCCGGCCAAGACCGACACCGACAAGAGCTGGGTGTCGTACACGGACTGGAGCGGCGGCATCAGGATCGCCCTTGACCTGACCCGGAAGTCCGAGGACTCGCTGCACGAGATCAAGAGCAACGCGGTGGCCCAGATGCGCGCCGACGACGAGAAGTTCAAGACCCAGGGCGCCTACGAACTCGACATGCCCAAGGGCGCGAGGACGCACCCCGACGACAACGCCCGGTACCAGGGCCGGCCGGCCGCCACCAACACCGTCGACTACACCACGGACGACAGCCAGGACCCGCGCCCGCGCGAGATCCAGATCTTCTACTACCGCACCGAGTCCGGTGACCTGTACCGGCTCACCGTCGGCTACCCGGGCAAGGGCGACTTCACGGCCCGCGGCCGGGAAGTGGCCAAGACGGCCATCGCGAACCTGGAGATCAGGACGCCCTGATGGGCACAGGACCTCCTGACGGACGCGGGACCGGTGGCGGGTTCACCCCGCGCCGGTGGGTGGCGCGAGCCGACGGCTTCGACAACGGCGTGGTGCGCACGGTACTCATGTGACATGACTGGAGACGGCGAACTCCCGCACGGCGTACGTGTGATCGGCGGGCGCTATCGGCTCCTCGCGCCCCTCGGCGCCGGGCCGTCCGGCACGGTCTGGCGGGCGCGCGACGAGTCGGTGCGGCGGGACGTCGCCGTCAAGGAGCCCGTCCTGCCCGGTGACCCGGCGGACGACGAGGAGAGCCGGCGGGCGGCGCACCGGCTCTACCGCGAGGCCCGGACCGCCGCCCGGGTGCGGCATCCCTCGGCCGTCACCCTGCACGACGTCGTCACCGAGGACGGGCTCCCGTGGATCGTCATGGAACTGGTCGAGGGCGAGTCCCTGCGGGAGGCCGTCCGGCGCGGGCCCCTGCGTCCCGCCGAGGCCGCCCGGATCGGGCTCGCGGTCCTCGGCGCGCTCAGGGCCGCGCACGCCGTCGGGATCGTGCACCGGGACATCAAGCCCGCCAACGTCCTGATCGAGGCCGGCACCGGGCGGGTCGTGGTCACCGACTTCGGCATAGGGGACGGCCACGCCCAGGAGGCGCCTGCCGGGTTCGTCGCCCCGGAGCGCGCGTCGGGCCCGGGCGCCGGGCCCGCCTCCGACCTGTGGTCCCTCGGCGCGCTGCTGGCCACCGCCGTCGAGGGCGGGGACGCAGGACCGCTGGAGCCGCTGCTGACCAAGCTGCACGCCCCGGACCCGGCGGCCCGGCCGGACGCCGCGGAGGTCGCGGCGGCCCTGGAGGCGTGCGCGGACGCGGCGCCCGCAGCGGAGACGCCCGAACCCGCTCCGGCCCTGGCGCGTGAGCCCGAGGCGGCTGCCGCGCACGAGCCCGAACCGGCTCCGGCCCCAGCGCGTGAACCCGAGGCGGCTGCCGCGCGTGAGCCCGAACCGGCTCCGGCCCTGGCGCGTGAACCCGAGGCAGCTGCCGCGCACGAGCCCGAACCGGCTCCGAACTCCCCGACCCCGGCGACCGCGCCCGGCGCCGACCCCCGCCCAGGCCCCCGCGC
>NZ_JAJSZC010000104.1:2109-25949 GCF_036815105.1 Streptomyces sp. IBSBF 3136 | reverse complement strand
CCCCCCCCCCCCCCCCCCCCCCCCCCCCCCCCCCCCCCCCCCCCCCCCCCCCCCCCCCCCCCCGGGTCCCCGCCGCCAAGGGCGTACCCACCCCCAAGGACCTCGCCGCGCTGCGCGCCCCCGGGGCGCCGCAGGCCGCGCAGCACCCGACGACCGCGACCCTCAGGTGGTCCTCCGACAAAGGCTGGGTCGACCGGCCGGGCGCCGTGGCCGAGCCGCCCGAGATCGCCTCGATGCCCACGCTGGCCCAGCTGACCACCGCCGAGCAGCGGTGGGCCGACCGGGAGGAGGACATCACCACGGTCGGCGGTGACCCCTACGAGGTGGGGCAGGTCTTCGCCCGCCGGTGGACGGCCCGGCTCGGCGACCAGAGCCATGTGCAGCGGCTGTCCACGATGTACCCGCGCATCCCGCACCGCATCGACGGCGAGCTGCTGCGGTACGCGGCCCGCTTCGGACTGCTCGCCCACAAGGACGACCAGATCGACGAGCACGACCGTTACGCCATCCGGGCGGGCTTCTGGCGGGAGGTCGACGTGCCGGCGGCCGCGGAACAGCACGCGCCCGCCGCCGACTGAAATACCGTGTGGCTGCCCCCCAAAGGCGAGTAAAGGCCCCGGACCCCGTAGTCTCGTCCCTTGTGAGTACGCGCGCGGCACAGGCACTTCGGCATGACGAGGTCGTACGCGTGCGCGGGCTCGGCAAGACCTACCCGCCCGTCAGGGGCCGGCGCGGGTCGCCGGCCACGCCCGAGGTACGGGCCACCGACGCCGTGGACCTGGACGTGCGGTCCGGGGAGATCTTCGGGCTGCTCGGCCCGAACGGCGCCGGCAAGTCCACCCTCGTCCGGCAGCTCACCGGGCTGCTGCGGCCGGACACCGGCAGCGTCGAGCTCCTCGGGCACGACATCGTCAGGCACCCCGAGCGGGCCGCCCGGCTCCTCGCCTACCTGGGGCAGGAGTCCTCCGCCCTGGACGAGCTGACCGTCGCCCTCGCCGCCGAGACCACCGGCCGGCTGCGCGGCCTCGAGGTACGGCGGGCGCGGGCCGAGCGGGACGCCGTACTGGAGGAGCTGGGCCTCACCCCCCTCGCCGGGCGGGCGCTGAAGAAGCTGTCCGGCGGCCAGCGGCGCCTCGCCTGCTTCGCCGCCGCCCTCGTCGGCGAGCGGCCGCTGCTGGTCCTGGACGAGCCGACCACCGGCATGGACCCGGTGGCCCGGCGCGCGGTGTGGGCGGCCGTTGACCGGCGGCGGGCCGAGCACGGCACGACCGTGCTGCTGGTCACGCACAACGTCATCGAGGCCGAGACCGTACTCGACCGGGTGGCCGTCCTCGACCAGGGCCGGGTCATCGCCTGCGACACCCCGGCCGGCCTGAAGGAACAGGTCTCCGGAGAGGTGCGGGTGGAGCTGGTCTGGCGGGAGCGGGCACCCCTGGAGGTGCCCGAGGTCGCCGTGCTGCGGGAGCGGGCGGTGGAGGCCGGGCGGCGCTGGACGCTCCGGCTCGCCCCCGAGGAGGCCAGGGCCGCCGTCGCCACGGTCACCGGCGGAGCCGCGTTCGCCGCCCTGGACGACTTCACGCTCGCCACGCCCAGCCTGGAGGACGTGTACCTGGCACTGGGCGGGGCGGCACGGCAGGGGCTGGTGAAGGCGTGAGCGCGGAGATCTTCGCACCCGTATGGTCCCTGTGGGACGGCGGCCGGGCCGCCGTAGGGAAGAGGAGCAGGGCGTCGTGAGTGTCGTACCCGCGGAGATTCTGTCGGGCGGAGCCCGGACCGTGCCGGAACCGGCCCGGCGCGCGGCCGAGCTCGGACCGCCCGCGCGGCTGTGGCCGTCGCTGGTGGCCGTCTACCGGGCCCAGCTGTCCCGCGCCCGGGTGGCGCGCATCCCGCTGCTGTTCGTGGCGACCTTCCAGTCCGTCGGCATCGCCGTGATGATGCGCGGCGTCGTCGACAGCGGCGGCGAGGCCCAGTCCGTGGTGGCGGGGTCCTCGGTGCTCGTCGTCGCGTACGTCGCGCTCAACCTGCTGTCGCAGTACTTCGGGCAGCTGCGGGCCAGCGGCGGCCTCGACCACTACGCCACGCTGCCGGTGCCGCCCGCGGCGGTGGTGCTCGGCGCGGCGGCGGCCTACGCCTCCTTCACCGTGCCGGGCACCCTGGTGACCGCCGTCTTCGGGTGCGCGCTGTTCGGGCTGCCGGTCTCCAACCTGTGGATCCTGCTGGCCGTGATCCCGCTCGCCGGGGCCGCCCTCTCCGGGCTCGGCGCCGCCTGCGGGCTGCTGGCGCCGCGCCCCGAGCTGGCCACGCTGCTCGGGCAGCTGGGCATGTCGGCGGCGCTGCTGCTGGGCGTGCTGCCCGCCGACCGGATGCCGGAACCGATCCGGCTCGCCCGGGACCTGCTGCCGTCGACCTATGGCGTGGAGGCGTACGCCCGGACCTTCGGGGCACACCCGGACTGGGCCGTCGTGCTGGTCGACCTGGGGGTGTGCGCGGGCGTCGGGGTGGTCTCGCTGGCCGTCGCCACCTGGGCGTACCGCCGGGCCGCCGTCCGGTGACGCGGCCCACAGCACGACCTGGCACGATGTCAGGGTGACCGCACCGCTGACTCCGCCACCGCCGCCGCACGACGACTCCCCGCACCAGGTCCGGCAGGCCCCGCCGCCCGCCGGGGCGCCGGTCGCGGGCCCGTACGAACAGGACGGCCCCGGTATGAAGACAGAAGTGCGAGAGGCCGCCGTGATCACGCTGGCCGTGGCGCTGAGCGGGGTGCTCCTCGGGCTGCTGTGGTGGTGGCTGGCGCCGCACGTGCCGCTGGTCGGGGACCAGATCGAGAAGAGCTGGGTGGTCTACCTCAAGGACACCGAGGGCGAGCAGGCGGTCGGGGTGGACGGCACGTTCACGCTGCTGAGCCTGGCCTTCGGCGCGGTCAGCGCGGTCGCGGTGTTCCTGCTGCGGCGGCGCGGGGGCGTGCCGCTGGTGGTCGCGCTCGGGCTCGGCGGCCTGCTCGGAGCCGTGCTCGCCTGGCGGCTCGGCGTGTGGCTCGGGCCCACCTCCGACGTGATCGCCCACGCGAGGGCGGTGGGCAAGGGGGTCACCTTCTCCGCCCCGCTCAAGCTGGGCGCCAAGGGCGCGCTGCTCGCCTGGCCACTGGCCGCACTGCTGGTCCATCTGGGGCTCACCGCACTGTTCGGGCCCCGCGACCCCGAGGTGCCCTACCCCGGCGAGGCGCCCTACTCCGGCTGAGCGAGGAGCCCCCGGGCCCGGTCACCGCCCGGAGCCCCGACCACGCCCCGGCCGGCCATGCGCCCCGTCCGGCCACCGCGCCCCGGCCGGTCACCGGGCTCTGGGGTTGCTCAGCCCCGGCTGACGTCGTCGGTCACCGCTCCTCGGCCGGTCACCGGGCTCCGGCGGTGCTCAGCCCCGGCCAACGCGGTCGGTCACCGTGCGCCGGTCGGCCTCCGTGCTTAGGCCGGTCACCGTGCCCGGCCGGTCACCGGGCTCCGGCGGTGCTCAGTCCCGGCCGACGGGGGCCAGTACGGCGGCTGTCAGCTCCGCCAGGTCGCCGGGGGCCAGTTCGACCTCCAGGCCCCTGCGCCCCGCCGAGACGCAGATCGTCGGGTGGGCCGAAGCCGAGTCGTCCAGGACCGTCGGCAGCCGCTTGCGCTGGCCCAGCGGAGAGATGCCGCCGCGCACATAGCCGGTGGTGCGCTCGGCGAGCGTGGGGTCGGCCATGGTGGCCCGCTTGCCGCCCACCGCGGCGGCCAGCGCCTTCAGGTCGAGGGAGCCCGACACCGGCACCACCGCGACGGTCAGGGTGCCGTCCACGTCGGCCACCAGCGTCTTGAAGACCCGGTCGGGGGAGACGCCCATGGCCTCCGCCGCCTCCTCACCGTAGGACGGGTGGGAGGGGTCGTGGTCGTAGGAGTGGACCGTGTAGGCCACGCCCGCCGCCGTCAGGGCCACCGTCGCGGGCGTCCCGCCGGACTGCTGCTTCTTGGACTTCTTCGCCATCGGGTGTGTCGGCCTCGGTTCGCTCGGAGCGTGCGCCCGGTCCGGGCGCGGCGTGCGCTCAGTTCTGGCTGGTCGGCGTCCGCGTCAGCTCGAACGCGGGCAGCGACGGCAGACTACGGATGATCGACGTCTCGGAGCGAAGGAGTTTCAGCTCGTCCCGGAGCCGGGAGGCGGTGTCCGGCGCCTGCAGCAGCCGCTGCTTCGTCGGGGTGTCCAGCACCATCGCCGCCGCCACCAGGTAGGAGACGACCGAGGGGTCGTCCGGCAGCTCGGCACCGGTGGTGAGCGAGCGCTCGCGGGCGCCCGCGAGGCGCTTCTGGTACTGGCGGAACGCGCGCAGCACGCCCTCCGCCAGCGCGCCCGCCTCCTCGCCGGGGTCCTCTCCCAGCTCCTCCACCTCGGCGGTCAGGAACGGGCCCGAGATGTCCACGGACAGCAGCCGTACCCGGGTGGTGCCGGTGGCCAGCACCTCGAAGGTGCCGTCGGCGCGCTCCCGGATGGTCGCCGCGTCCGCGACGCAGCCCACGCCGTGGAAGGACTTCAGCGGGTCGGCGCCGAAGCCGGCGGCCGGGCCCCGCTCGGGCTGTGCGGTCTGGTCCGGCATGCCCGGGGCGGCCGGTGCCACCTCGTGGCCGTCGCGGATCGCCACGACGGCGAACCGGCGCGGTTCGTCCTCGGGGGTCTTCAGCAGCTCGCGCATCATGGCGCGATACCGCTCCTCGAAGATGTTCAGGGGCAGCACGAGCCCGGGGAACAGCGCCGAGTTCAGCGGGAAGAGGGGCAGGCGGGCGATGGTCACGGCGCCCCAGCCTAATGGTCGTGGACGGCGGCTCGGCGGCGATGCTCGGTTCGCGGTCGCGAGGGCACCGCGGCGAGCTCGCCGAGGACGGGACCGGGAGCGGCCGCGAGGAGCGCGTCGCGCAGCCGCAGGAAGTGGCCCAGCGGGTCGTCGGAGAACCGGTCCCACGGGAAGGAGGTGGCGTACGGGCCGATCAGGGGCAGCTGGGCGCGGGCCTCGTCCCAGCGTTCCAGCCGGAGCAGGACGTAGAGCAGCTTGTTGCGGAACTCGGCGGGCCGTGGGGCGGCCGCCGGGAAGCGGCCGGAGAGCGCCACGGCCCGGTCGGCGGCCGCCTCCAGCCGCTCGCGCGGCACCTCGGGTCCGCAGCCGTCGACGAGGTAGCCGAAGGCCGCGCGGGCCGGCAGGGCCTGCACCAGGGAGTCGGCGGGGGCGTCCTGCGCGGCCAGGTCGGCGAAGTCGAAGCAGGCGGAGTGCGAGCCGTGCCAGCAGGCGCCCAGGTAGCGCAGGGCGGCCACATGGCAGCCGTAGTGGTGCGGGGCCCGCCGCACCGCCGCCTCCCACAGCTCCTCGAAGTAGCGGTGCCCGGCCCGGGACCCGCGTGCGTGGTCCAGCGCGATCCGCCAGGGCACCGGGTCGCGGTCCTCGGCCCGGGCGGCGGCCGTGATCAGCGGGCTCACCTCGCGCAGCAGTTCGGCGCGGGCCGGCGAGGGCCAGGCCCGGTCCACCGCGAGCTGGGCGGCGACGAGGGCCACGTCGGGGTCGTGCGGGGCGGTGGCGCGCCACTCCTCGAACCACTCGGGGCGCGAGCGGGCGAAGGCGGCGAGCCGCCTGGTGTACCGGTCGCGGTCCTCCCAGGCGGCCGACGCGCGGGTGGCGGCGAGCAGGGCGGAGGCGGCGCCGTACTCGCCCCGCCCGGCCGCGACCAGGGCGGGGGAGAGGTGCTCGTCGGGCGCGTCGAGCACGACCTCGTCACCGGCCGGTGGAGCGGCGGGGCGGGAGGCACGTCGTGTCGTCCGGGTGGGGCGGAGGAACGCCGGCAGCAGAACCATGGTGTCGACCATTGAAAGACCGCTGGTCGGGACGGCGCCAGAGGGCCGGGGCAAGTCATGGAAAGTTGTACGCCCGGCGGTCAAGGACAGGTAAAAGGCGACTGTTCAACTAAATCGGGGCGACAGCCGCTCCGGATGTCGGCCCGGGAACCCAGCCCCGCAGGCCGGCCCCGGACGTCAGCCGCGGCGCAGCAGCCGGGTCGCCCCGGCGGCCACCGTCGTGGCCAGCACCCAGCCCACCATCACCATCGCCGCCGCCAGCCACTGCCAGCCCCCGCGCAGCTGCCACTGGCCGGCCTGGCCCAGGTCGACCACCGGCAGCAGGAGGTCCAGGGTGAACAGGGCGGGGCTCCAGGACGGATGCCCGCCCGGGTTCACCGGCGGATGGTCCGCGTGCGCGAAGAGCAGCGTGCCCGCCGCCCACAGCACCGTCATCCACACCGCGGCGCGGCCGGGCCGGTACCCGTACGCCACCGCCACGTCCTGGACGTACCCCCAGGACTTGCCGGCCAGGGGCAGCGTCTCGCGGCGCCGGCGCTGCTTGGCGAGCAGCACCTCCCGGGCGTCCTCGTCCTCCCCGGCCGCCCGCAGCACCGCGGCCAGCCGCTCGTACGGCTCCGGGTTGTACTCGGCGGTGGCCGCCGTCACCCAGTCCAGCCGCCGGACCAGCGGGAACGGCCCGCGCGGTACCAGGTTCTCGTAGGCGAAGCCGCCCATGTGCAGCCGGCCGGGACCGGGCCAGCTGCCCGCGCGGTCCACCAGGTTGACGACCCGCGCACCGGACAGCAGCACCTGACCGCGCTGCGGGGCGTCCCCGAGGAAGCGCAGCTCCGGCGTCTGCACCCGGCGCAGCGACAGCACCTGGTCCTCGGTGAGGTCGAACCGCGCCCGGTCCAGGTCGATGGCGTCCCCGAACCGTCCGTCGTCCAGCCGCACCCCGCCCTGGCACTCGAACCGCTGGATCCGCGTCCCGCGCGCGGGCGTGGTGCCGCTCAGCAGCGGGCTGCCCACACCGGCCGGGGTCAGGTACAGGGTGCGTTCCACCGTCAGCTGGGGCGCGTTCAGGGCGAGGCGGGCGTAGGGGTTGGCCAGTCTCGCTCCCCGCAGGCTCAGTGAGACGCCCACCTTGGCGCTGCGCAGGCTCAGCTCGCCGTGCGACTCCAGCAGCTCCGCCTGCAGGTCCTGGCCCACGGTCATGCCGTCCGCCGCGATCGAGCGGCCGCTGCGGTCCTGGTGGACGACCGCCTGGTTGAGCATCAGGTCCGTGCCGATGTGGGCGTCGGTCAGTCGGATCCCGAGCGGGACGCGGCAGCGCGGCAGGTGCAGATCGCCCTCGGTGTGCACCCGGGCCGCCTCCAGGCGCGGCACCGCGCAGTCCACCAGGCGCAGGGTGGTGAACCGGGCCTCGGGCAGCAGGACCTGGTCGTCGAAGCGGCAGCCGCGCATCTCCACGTACGGCGTGACCGTGCCGCCCGCCAGGTCCAGCGTGCCGGTCACGCGCACGCCGGCGAGCTTCAGCGAGGACACCCGGCCCGCGAGCGCGGGCGGTCCGTCCAGCAGCAGCCAGCAGACGATCCGCGCCCTGACGCTCCGCTCGGGTCCCCAAGGGTGCCCGCCGTGCGGATCGTCGACGACCGCGTCCCCGCTGCTCAGGTCGTACACGCTGCCGTTGCGGAAGGCCTGCCACATGCCCGCCTCGGCCGCGGTCAGGTCGTCCGGCAGGTCTCCGGTGTGGAGGCCGGCCCCCTCGGTCACCGCTCGGTCCTTCTTCCTGTCCACTCATGGGTCACCTGCGTCGTACAGCAGGTCATGCCCGTTGTGTGACACCCGGAACACCAGGGGTGAAGGCGATCTTCCGAATTCCGGCCACGTTCTGTATCAGCCATTGATACGCGCGGACGGCTCCCGATGCCGGTCTGAGAGAATTGACCCTGTGATCTCCCGAATCGATCTGCGCGGCGACGCCCTTCCCGAGGGTCCCGCCCTGCGCGACCTGCTGCCCCGAGCCGACTTCGACGTTCAGGCCGCCCTGGAGAAGGTGCGCCCGATCTGCGAGGCCGTGCATCATCGTGGCGACGCGGCACTGATCGACTTCGCCGAGAAGTTCGACGGAGTACGGCTGGAATCCGTGCGGGTGCCCGCCCAGGCGCTCACCGACGCGCTGGCGGCGCTCGACCCGGCCGTGCGCGCCGCCCTGGAGGAGTCCATCCGGCGGGCCCGCATGGTCCACCGCGCGCAGCGCCGCACCACGCACACCACACAGGTGGTGCCCGGCGGCTCCGTGACCGAGAAGTGGGTGCCGGTCGAGCGGGTCGGGCTCTACGCGCCGGGCGGCCGGTCCGTCTACCCCTCGTCCGTGATCATGAACGTGGTGCCCGCCCAGGAGGCCGGGGTCCGCTCCATCGCGCTCGCCTCCCCGGCCCAGGCCGAGTTCGGCGGGCTGCCGCACCCGACGATCCTCGCCGCCTGCGCCCTGCTCGGCGTCGACGAGGTCTACGCGGCCGGCGGCGCCACCGCCGTCGCGATGTTCGCCCACGGCACCGAGTCCTGTCCGCCCGCCGACATGGTCACCGGACCGGGCAACATCTGGGTGGCCGCCGCGAAGCGCTACTTCACCGGCAAGATCGGCATCGACGCCGAGGCCGGGCCCACCGAGATCGCGGTCCTCGCGGACGACACCGCCGACCCGGCGCACGTGGCCGCCGACCTGATCAGCCAGGCCGAGCACGACCCGCTCGCGGCGGCCGTCCTGGTCACCGACTCGGTGGAGCTCGCCGACGCGGTGGAGAAGGAGCTGGAACCGCAGATCGCGGCCACCAAGCACGTCGAGGACCGCATCCGCCCGGCCCTCGCGGGCAGGCAGTCCGCGATCGTGCTGGTCGACGGCGTCGAGGAGGGGTTGCGGGTGGTCGACGCCTACGGCGCCGAGCACCTGGAGATCCAGACCGCCGACGCCGCGGCGGTCGCCGACCGGGTGCAGAACGCGGGCGCGATCTTCATCGGCCCCTGGGCGCCGGTGTCGCTCGGCGACTACGCGGCCGGCTCCAACCACGTGCTGCCCACCGGCGGCTGCGCCTGCCACTCCTCCGGCCTCTCCGTCCAGTCCTTCCTGCGCGGCATCCACATCGTCGACTACACGAAGGACGCGCTGGCCGACGTCGCGCACCACGTGGTGACGCTGGCGGAGGCGGAGGACCTGCCCGCCCACGGCGCGGCGATCAAGGCACGTTTCGGCTGGAAGGTTCCGGAAGGCAAGTGACAGGCATCGACGATCTTCCCGTCCGGGACGAGCTGCGCGGCAAGTCCCCCTACGGCGCGCCCCAGCTCGACGTACCCGTACGGCTGAACACCAACGAGAACCCCTACCCGCTGCCCGAGCCGCTGGTCGAGCGGATCACCGAGCGGGTCCGTGAGGCCGCCCGCGACCTGAACCGCTACCCCGACCGGGACGCCGTCCAGCTCCGTACCGAGCTGGCCAAGTACCTGACGGCCACCGGGAAGTACCCGCTCGGCGTCGAGCACGTGTGGGCGGCCAACGGTTCCAACGAGGTCATCCAGCAGCTGCTGCAGACCTTCGGCGGCCCCGGCCGCACGGCGATCGGCTTCGAGCCGTCGTACTCCATGCACGCGCTCATCGCGCGCGGCACCGGCACCGGCTGGATCTCCGGCCCGCGCCGCGAGGACTTCGCAATCGACCTCGCCGCCGCCGAGCATGCCATCGCCGAGCACCGCCCGGACGTCGTCTTCATCACCACCCCCAACAACCCCACCGGCAACGCGGTCCCGCCCGAGACGGTCCTCGCGCTGTACGAGGCGGCCCAGGCGGCCAAGCCGTCCATGGTGATCGTGGACGAGGCGTACGTCGAGTTCAGCCACGGCGATTCGCTGCTGCCGCTGCTGGCCGGCCGGCCGCACCTGGTCGTCTCCCGCACCATGTCCAAGGCGTTCGGTGCGGCGGGTCTCCGCCTCGGCTACCTGGCCGCCGACCCGGCGGTCGTGGACGCCGTCCAGCTCGTACGGCTGCCGTACCACCTCTCGGCGATCACCCAGGCGACCGCGCTGGCCGCCCTGGAGCACACCGACACCCTGCTGGGTTACGTCGAGCAGTTGAAGTCCGAGCGGGACCGGCTGGTCGCCGAGCTGCGCGCGGCCGGCTACGACGTCGTCGAGTCCGACGCGAACTTCGTGCAGTTCGGCCGGTTCGACGACGCCCACGAGGCCTGGCGCAAGATCCTCGACCGGGGCGTCCTGGTCCGGGACAACGGCGTACCGGGGTGGCTGCGGGTGTCCGCCGGCACCCCGCAGGAGAACGACGCGTTCCTCGACGCGGTACGGGACTTGAAGAAGGAGCTTGAGGCATGACTCGCGATGTCCGCGTCGGACGAATCGAGCGCACCACCAAGGAGACCTCGGTGCTGGTCGAGATAGACCTCGACGGCACCGGGAGGACCGACATCAAGACCGGTGTCGGCTTCTACGACCACATGCTCGACCAGCTCGGCCGGCACGGCCTGTTCGACCTGACCGTGAAGACCGACGGCGACCTGCACATCGACTCCCACCACACCATCGAGGACACCGCCCTCGCGCTCGGCGCCGCGTTCAGGCAGGCGCTCGGCGACAAGGTGGGGATCTACCGCTTCGGCAACTGCACGGTCCCGCTGGACGAGTCCCTCGCCCAGGTCACCGTCGACCTGTCCGGCCGCCCGTACCTCGTGCACACCGAGCCCGAGAACATGGCGCCGATGATCGGCGAGTACGACACCACCATGACCCGGCACATCCTGGAGTCCTTCGTCGCCCAGGCCCAGGTCGCGCTGCACGTCCACGTGCCGTACGGCCGCAACGCGCACCACATCGTGGAGTGCCAGTTCAAGGCGCTCGCCCGGGCGCTCCGCTACGCCAGCGAGCGCGACCCGCGCGCGGCCGGCATCCTCCCGTCCACGAAGGGCGCGCTGTAAATCCATGAACGGTCTCTCGACCCTCCTGATCGTCGTCGGCCTCTTCCTCGTCGGCGGCATCATCTCCTTCGTCAAGCAGAAGATGCCCACGAGCCTCGTCGTGCTGCTCTCGATCGGCGCGGCCATGTGCCTGGTGGCGGGCGTCATGCGGCTGGAGGTGTGGAATTGAGCGCTGCCAAGAAGGTGGTCGTCTTCGACTACGGCTTCGGCAACATCCGGTCCGCCGAGCGCGCCCTCGCACGCGTGGGGGCCGACGTGGAGATCACCCGCGACTTCGACAGGGCGATGAACGCCGACGGCCTGCTGGTGCCCGGCGTCGGCGCCTTCGCCGCCTGCATGCAGGGGCTGCGCGCGGCCCGCGGCGACTGGGTCGTCGACCGGCGGCTGTCCGGCGGCCGCCCGGTGATGGGCATCTGCGTCGGCATGCAGATCCTGTTCGCCCGCGGCATCGAGCACGGCGTGGAGGCCGAGGGCCTGGACGAGTGGCCCGGCACGGTCGAGCCGCTCCAGGCCGACGTGGTCCCCCACATGGGCTGGAACACCGTGGCGGCCCCGGCCGACTCCGAGCTGTTCGCCGGCCTGGACGCGGACGCCCGCTTCTACTTCGTGCACTCCTACGCGGTCCACGACTGGTCCCTGGAGACCCACAACCCGCTGATCGAGAGCCCCAAGGTCACCTGGTCGACGCACGGCAGGCCGTTCGTGGCCGCCGTGGAGAACGGCGCCCTGTGGGCCACCCAGTTCCACCCCGAGAAGTCCGGCGACGCCGGAGCCCAGCTCCTCACCAACTGGATCGGAACCCTGTAGACCATGGCCAAGCTCGAACTCCTCCCCGCGGTCGACGTCCGTGACGGTCAGGCCGTCCGCCTCGTGCACGGCGAGTCCGGGACCGAGACGTCCTACGGCTCCCCGCTGGAGGCCGCGCTCGCCTGGCAGCGCTCCGGCGCCGAGTGGCTGCACCTGGTCGACCTCGACGCCGCCTTCGGCACGGGCGACAACCGGGAGCTGATCGCCGAGGTCGCCAGGGCGATGGACATCAAGGTGGAGCTGTCCGGCGGCATCCGCGACGACGACACCCTCGCCGCCGCCCTCGCCACCGGCTGCACCCGGGTGAACCTCGGCACCGCCGCCCTGGAGACCCCCGAGTGGGTGGCCAAGGTCATCGCCGAGCACGGCGACAAGATCGCCGTCGGCCTTGACGTGCGCGGCACGACCCTGCGCGGCCGCGGCTGGACCCGCGACGGCGGCGACCTCTACGAGACGCTGGCGCGCCTCGACAAGGAGGGCTGCGCCCGCTACGTGGTCACCGACATCGCCAAGGACGGCACCCTCCAGGGCCCCAACCTGGAGCTGCTGCGCAACGTCTGCGCGGCCACGGACCGGCCGGTCGTGGCCTCGGGCGGCGTGTCGTCGCTGGACGACCTCCGCGCGATCGCCGAGCTGGTACCCCTCGGTGTCGAGGGCTCCATCGTCGGGAAGGCCCTGTACGCGAAGGCGTTCACCCTGGAAGAGGCCTTGGAGGCTGTGTCGTCATGACGTCCGGAGCCGTACGGCGCGTGCAGAGCGGAAGTCCCTGGGAAGAGAGCTTCGGATTCGCGCGCGCCGTCGCGGCGGGTGACCGGGTGCTGGTGGCCGGCACGACGTCCTTCAAAGGCACCGTGCTGTACGGGGAGGGCGACCCCTACGAACAGGCCAAGGTGGCCTTCACCAGCGCCCTCGAGGCGATCGCGGAGTTCGGGCTCGGTCCCGATTCGGTGCTCCGCACCAGGATGTACCTCACCCATACGCGGGACGTCGACGAGGCGGGCCGGGCCCACCAGGAGATCTTCGACTCCGTGCGCCCGGTCTCCACCCTGCTGGTCGTGGAGGGCTTCGTCGACCCGCGCATCCTGGTCGAAGTGGAACTAGAAGCATTCAGAGGAGCCGTGACCTGATGACCCTGGCGGTCCGAGTCATCCCCTGCCTGGACGTGGACAACGGCCGGGTCGTCAAGGGTGTCAACTTCCAGAACCTGCGCGACGCGGGCGACCCCGTCGAGATGGCCAAGGTGTACGACGCCGAGGGCGCCGACGAGCTGACGTTCCTGGACATCACCGCGTCCTCGGGCAACCGAGAGACGACCTACGACGTGGTGCGCCGCACCGCCGAGCAGGTATTCATCCCGCTGACCGTCGGCGGCGGTGTCCGCACGGCCGAGGACGTGGACCGGCTGCTGCGGGCCGGCGCCGACAAGGTCGGCGTGAACACCGCGGCCATCGCCCGCCCCGACCTGATCCGCGAGATCGCCGAGCGGTTCGGCCGGCAGGTGCTGGTGCTGTCGGTGGACGCCCGCCGCGGCGAGTCCGGCTCCTTCGAGGTGACCACCCACGGCGGCCGCAAGGGCACCGGCATCGACGCCGTCGAGTGGGCGCACCGCGCCGCCGAACTGGGCGCCGGGGAGATCCTGCTCAACTCCATGGACGCCGACGGCACCAAGGACGGCTATGACCTGGAGATGATCGCGGCCGTCCGCAAGCACGTGACCGTCCCGGTGATCGCCTCCGGCGGCGCGGGCAGGCTGGCCGACTTCCCGCCGGCCGTCGAGGCGGGCGCGGACGCGGTCCTGGCCGCCTCCGTCTTCCACTTCGGCGACCTGCGGATCGGCGAGGTGAAGCAGACGCTGCGGGAGGCGGGTCACCCGGTGCGGTGACGACGCGCTGAGGTTCCGGGCCCCGGCCGCCCCGTGAGGGGTGCCGGGGCCTTCGCACGCCCGGACATGCGAGAGATGCGAAAGAGAAGTTGCGCAATATCTGTTGTGCAATTTTTCTTTCGCATATACGGTCGTGGGCATGGCAAGCAGAGAACAGCGGCAGATCACGGATCTGGGCACGCTCAAGGCACTGGCCCACCCCCTGCGCATGCGGCTCTACCGGCTGCTGTTCGCCGCCGAGGCCGCCACCGCCTCGCAGCTCGCCGAACAGGTCGACGAAGCGGTCTCACTCGTCAGCTACCACCTGCGCAAGCTCGCCGAGCACGGCCTCGTCGAAGAGGCCGAACCGCGCAGCGCGGACGCCAGGGAACGCTGGTGGCAGCCGGCCACCCAGGGCGTCTCCATCCGCGACCAGGACTTCCGGGACGCGCCGGAGAAGGCCGCCGCCCACGTCGCCGCCTCCCGGCTCTTCCAGGAACAGCGCTCCGAGATGTACCGCACCTACCTCGACCAGCGCGCGGCATGGGGCCACGAGTGGAACGCGGCGTCCTCCGACTCCGAGTCGCTGCTGCGCCTCACCCCCGCCGAACTGACCGAGATGAAGCGGGAACTGCTCGACGTGGTCAAGCGGTACGACGAGCGCGCCCGTCACCGCGAGGCCGCGGGCGACACCGAGGGGCGCGAGCACGTCGCGCTGCACGTGTACGGCTTCCCGTTCCGCGTCTGAGAAGGGCACCCTCCGTGACCGACACCCTCGTACCCACGGTCCCCGTCACCGCGGACCGCCCCGCCCACCGCGACCCGAACGTGCTGCGCTGGCTCGGCGCCTACACCTCCTCGATGCTGGGCGACAGCATCTACTACATCGCCCTGTCCTGGGCCGCCGTCCAGGCCGGGACCCCCGCCGAGGCCGGCGTCGTGATGTCGGTCAGCGCGCTGCCGAGGGCCGTGCTCATGCTCGGTGGGGGAGTGCTGGCCGACCGGCTGGGCCCGCGCCGCGTCGTCATCGGCAGCGACGCCGTGCGCTGCGCCGCCGTGCTCGCGGTCGCCGCCCTGCTGTTCGTCACCAGCCCCGGACTGTGGCCGCTCACCCTGCTGGCCCTCGTCTTCGGCACCGTGGACGCCGTGTTCATGCCCGCCGTCGGCGCCCTGCCGGCCAGGATCACCGGCAAGCCGCAGCTCGCCCGGGTCCAGGGCATGCGCGGACTCGCGATCCGGTTCGCGAGCGTCGTCGGGGCCCCGCTCGGCGGCCTCGGCGTGGCGGCCGGCGGCGCGGCCGCCGCCTTCGCGCTCGCCGGACTGCTCATCGCGGTGTCGGTGCCCCTGCTGTACTCCGTCCGGGTCAGGGACCTGCCGGCGGACGAGAAGCAGGGCGGCCGGGAGGCGACCCCCTGGCGGGACCTGCGGTCCGGGCTCGCCTACGTCCGCCACCATCGTGTCCTGGCCCCGCTGATGGTCGCCATCGCCCTCGGCGACTTCGGCTTCGTCGGCCCGCTCAACGTCGGCCTCACCCTGCTCGCCGACCAGCGCGGCTGGGGCGCCTCCGGCATGGGCTCGGTGCTCGCCGGGTTCGGCGCCGCCTCGCTGCTGCTCACCGTCCGGGGACGGCTGCCGCGCGCCGGGCTGGTCGCCGCCTGCGCCGTCCTCGCGGGTTCCGTCGCCATCGGCGCCCTCGGCTACGCGCCGAACCTCGCCGC
Organism: Streptomyces sp. IBSBF 3136; assembly: GCF_036815105.1. Classification (NCBI taxonomy): domain Bacteria; kingdom Bacillati; phylum Actinomycetota; class Actinomycetes; order Kitasatosporales; family Streptomycetaceae; genus Streptomyces; species Streptomyces sp. IBSBF 3136. The sequence goes on along the minus strand of NZ_JAJSZC010000104.1, from coordinate 10,746 downwards.
GGCCGTCGTCACCGCCCTGCTCATCGGGCTGCTCGCCGGACTCAGCGGCGCCATGTGCGGGGCCCTGCTGCAGACCCAGGCCGACCCCGCACGCCTCGGCCGGGTCACCGCCGTGTCCAGCCTGGTCAGTCTCGGCCTCGCCCCGCTGAGCATGCCCTTCGCGGCCGCCGCGATCGGCGTCTGGGGGCTCGGCCCGGTGTTCGTGGTCAGCGCCGTCGTCTGCGGTCTCGGCGGGGTCGTCGCTCTGTGCGTCCCCGCCCTGCGCCGCGCCGAACTGCCGCGCTGAGGCTCAGCCGATCGGCTGGGTGAGTTGGACCAGGTTGCCGACCGTGTCGTCGAACACCGCGGCCAGCACCGGCCCCTGCTCCTGCGGCGGATGCGTGAACCGGACCCCGAGCCCGCGCAGCCGGTCGTACTCCGCCCGCAGGTCGTCCACGGAGAAGACGATGCAGGGGAGCCCCGCCTCGTACAGCCCCTTGCGGTACGGCTCCGCGAGGGGACCGTCGCCGGGCTCCAGCAGCAGCTGCAGGTCCGGCTGGGCACCCTCGGGCGCCCCGACCGTGACGAAGAGCGTGCCGCCGCCCAGATCCATGTGCAGCCGGGTCTCGAAACCCAGCACCCCCGTGTAGAAGGCGTGCGCGGTGGCCACGTCGTCCACGAAGACACTGGTCATCGCCACCTTGATCATGGCGGGTCCTCTCTCGCGGGTGCCGGGTCGCCCGGACTCAGATGCCCAGTTGCCTGGACTCGTGCAGCCGGGTGATCGCGTCCTCCTCGCCGTCCAGCTCCACCTTGGCCGCGCTCTGCCGGCCGAAGACGAACATCAGCAGTTCCGACGCCTCCCCGGTCGCCGTGACCACCGGCGTGCCGCGGTGCGCGACCGCCGTCTGACCGTCCGGGCGACGCAGCACCAGTCCGGTCGGCACACCCCGCCCCACCAGCCGCGCGGTGCGCTCGAGACGTGACCACAACGCGTCCTGGAACACCGCGTCGAGCTCGCGCGGGCTCCAGTCCGGCTGGGCCCGGCGGACGTCCTCGGTGTGGACGTAGAACTCGACGATGTTGGCCGCCTCGTCGATCTGCTTGAGCTGGAAGGGCGAGAAGCGCGGCGGGCCGGTACGGATCAGCCGGATCAGCTCCTGGTACGGCTTGGCCGCGTACTCGGCCTGCACCTTCTCGAGCCGCGAGGCCAGCGGCTTGATCAGCGCGCCTCCCGCCGCGTCCGGCCGCCGTTCGCGCACCACCACGTGCGCGGCGAGGTCCCGGGTCAGCCAGCCCTCGCAGAGGGTCTCGGCGTCCGGTCCGACGGTTTCCAAGAGGTCGGCGAGCAGGAGCCGTTCACGCTTGGCGAAGGTCGACATGCCGTCAGCCTACGACCCCGTACCGCGTCCGCCCAGCGGGCACCGCCGTCCGGTGTCCACGGCGACCACGCACCGGGCGTCGCGGTCCGCCCCGTGGACACGGACCGTCACCGCACCTGCCGCGCGGCACAATGGCACCCATGACCAGTTCGACCGGCACTCCCTCCCGCCACCCGGCCGCCGCCCCTGAAGGAGGCGCTTCGCGCCACAGCGTTCCCCCCAGCAGCCTCGACGCGGAGATCGCCGCGCGCCTCAAGCGCAGCGCCGACGGACTCCTGCCCGCCATCGCCCAGCAGTACGACACCGGCGAGGTGCTGATGCTCGGCTGGATGGACGACGAGGCGCTGCACCGCACGCTCACCACGGGCCGCTGCACCTACTGGTCGCGCAGCCGCCGGGAGTACTGGGTCAAGGGCGACACCTCGGGCCACTTCCAGTGGGTGAAATCCGTCGCCCTGGACTGCGACGCCGACACCGTGCTGGTCAAGGTCGACCAGGTGGGCGCCGCGTGCCACACCGGCGCGCGCACCTGCTTCGACGAGGACGTGCTGCTCAAGGACGCCGGTCCGGGCGCCCCGGGCACGGATCAGTAGGGTCGGCCGTCATGGACCTCGAGACCTTCCGCAAGCTGGCCACCGACCGGCGCGTCATCCCGGTCACACGCAAGCTCCTCGCCGACGGCGACACCCCGGTCGCGCTCTACCGCAAGCTCGCCGCCGAACGCCCCGGCACCTTCCTGCTGGAGTCAGCGGAGAACGGCCGCTCATGGTCCCGCTACTCCTTCGTGGGGGTCCGCAGCGCCGCCACGCTCACCACGCGGGACGGGCAGGCCCACTGGCTCGGCACCCCGCCCGTAGGAGTCCCCGCCGAGGGCGACCCGCTGGCCGCCCTGCGGGCGACGATCGAGACCCTGCACACCCCGCACCAGGAGGGCATGCCGCCCTTCACCGGCGGCATGGTCGGCTACCTCGGCTACGACATCGTCCGCCGCCTGGAGAAGATCGGCCCCGGCGAGCGCGACGACCTGCGGCTGCCCGAGCTGACCATGCTCCTCACCAGCGACCTCGCCGTCATGGACCACTGGGAGGGCTCGGTCCTGCTGATCGCCAACGCGATCAACCACAACGACCTCGACACCGGCGTCGACGAGGCCCACGCGGACGCGGTGGCCCGCCTGGACGCCATGGAGGCGGACCTCGCGCGCCCGGTCGCCCAGCCGCCCGCCGTCCTGCCGCCGTCCGAACTGCCCGCGTACACGGCCCGCTGGGGCGGCCCCGACTTCCAGCGGGCCGTCGAGGACGTCAAGGAGCGCATCCGCGCGGGCGAGGCCTTCCAGGTCGTCCCCTCGCAGCGCTTCGAGACCCCGTGCACGGCGACCGCGCTGGACGTGTACCGGGTGCTGCGGGCCACCAACCCCTCCCCGTACATGTACCTGTTCCGATTCCCCCTCGGCGACGGAGGCGCCTTCGACGTCGTCGGCTCGTCACCCGAGGCGCTGGTGAAGGTCGAGGACGGGCGCGCGATGGTCCACCCCATCGCCGGCACCCGGCACCGCGGCGCCACCCCGCAGGAGGACCAGGCGCTCGCCGAGGAACTGCTCGCCGACCCCAAGGAGCGCGCCGAGCACCTCATGCTCGTCGACCTCGGCCGCAACGACCTCGGCCGGGTCTGCGAGCCCGGCTCGGTCGAGGTCGTGGACTTCATGTCCGTCGAGCGCTACTCGCACGTCATGCACATCGTGTCGACCGTCACCGGCAGGGTCGCCGAGGGACGCACGGCGTTCGACGTGCTGACCGCGTGCTTCCCGGCGGGCACCCTGTCCGGCGCCCCCAAGCCGCGCGCCATGCAGATCATCGACGAACTCGAGCCCTCCCGGCGCGGCCTGTACGGCGGCTGCGTCGGCTACCTCGACTTCGCCGGCGACTCCGACACCGCCATCGCGATCCGCACCGCCCTGCTGCGGGACGGCACCGCCTTCGTCCAGGCGGGCGCGGGCATCGTCGCCGACTCCGACCCGGTCGCCGAGGACCAGGAGTGCCGCAACAAGGCCGCCGCGGTCCTGCGCGCGGTGCACACCGCCAACCGCCTGGGACGGGTCTGAGCGGCCCGTGACGAACCCCGGGTGACGGTTCGCCCGGGGCTCAGGCGATAGTGGAGTACGTGACAGCCGTACCTCACCCCCGTTCCGAAGCCGCCGCACCCGCCCGGTCCGGCCGGCGGAGCCTCGCCGTGGCCCTGCTGTGCGGCGCGCTCGGCGCGGCCGTGACGCTGCTCGCGACCCGGCAGCGCTGGTCGGAGGGCACCGCCACGGTGGCCGGCGGCGCGTTCCCGCTGACCGTCAAGGGCAGCGACGTCACCGGCGTCCCCGCGGCCCTCGCCATAGTGGGCCTCGCCGCCCTGGTCGCCGTCTTCGCCGTCCGCGGAGCCGGCCGAGTCGCCGTCGCCGCCCTGCTCACGCTCTCCGGCGCCGGCATCGCCGCCGCGGCCCTCGCCGGCGCCTCCGACGCCTCCGCGCTCGACGAGAAGGCCGCGCAGGCCACCGGCGACACCGCGGCCACGGTCGCCGCCCTCGGCCACACCGGCTGGCCGTACGTCGCGGTGGCGGGCGGTGTCCTGATCCTGCTCGCCGGGCTGCTCGCGCTGCGCTACGGCAAGGGGTGGCCCGCCATGTCCGGCCGCTACGAGCGCGGCGCCGACCGGCCCCGCCGCAAGGCCCGCCCGGTGGACCCGGAGCGCCCCGAGGAGATCTGGAAGGCCCTCGACCGCGGCGAGGACCCGACCGGCTCCTGAGGCGCGTCCCGCACCGCCGCCGGATGTGGCGAACCAGACGCCACCCCCGCGTCCGGCGGGCACCCGCGTACGCGACAATGGACGGTGAGCGTCCGGCTCGGACAGTGACGGGCGGACCCGGACACCCACACGTACGACGCGAACTTCGACACGTACACAGCAACGAGGAGCAAGTCATGGCGGGCAGCAGCCACGGTCACACCCCGGCCGCCTGGACCGGCGTCATCATCGCCTTCATCGGTTTCTGCGTCGCGGGCGCCTTCATGGTGATGGCCCAGCCGCTGGGCTTCTGGGCCGGCATGGTGATCATCGCTCTCGGCGGTGTCGTCGGCGCCGTCATGCGTGCCATGGGCCTCGGCCAGCCGAAGCAGACGCACGCCCCCGCGCGCACGGCCCCGGTCCCGGCCCGCGAGCCGGCCGGCGCCGAGGGCTGAGCGGCCCGGCTTCCCGCGCTTCCCGCGAGGGGCGGGCGTGCGGGGCACAATGCCAGCGTGAACGCCGACAGCCGCACCGCACCGCGCACCACCCCGCCCCCGGCGCTGTGGGGCCGGCTCGCCGTCCCGGCCGGCCTCCTCGCGGCCGTCGCCGGGGCCTTCGCGTACGTGGGCACGGTCGATCCGAACGAGCCCGGCCACTACCCGGTGTGCCCCCTGTACCGGCTCACCGGCCTGTACTGCCCCGGCTGCGGCGGGCTGCGCAGCGCGCACGCCTTCGTCCACGGCGACCTCGTCACCGCCCTGCACGACAACGCGGCGGGCGTGGCCGCCTTCCTCGGCTTCGCCGTGCTGTGGACCGTCTGGGTGGTCCGCGCGGTGCGCGGCCGGCCGCCGCGGTTCGAACCCCGGCGGGCGCAGATGTGGGGCGTCGGCGCGTTGCTGCTGGTCTTCACCGTGGTCCGCAACCTGCCGTCCGGCGGCTGGCTGCACCCGTGAGCGTCCCCGCGGACGTCCAGGTTGTGGGACCGCTATAGCTCGGATGCAGGGCCTTCGTGGACCTCCGGATACCATCGCATTGACCACGGGTTTTCGAGAGCCCGAAGGAACGACCGTCTGGAAGGGGGCCGCTCGCGTGAGTGTGCTCGACGAGATCATCGACGGAGTCCGTGCCGACCTCGCGGAGCGGCAGGCACGCGTCACCCTCGACGAGCTCAAGGAGCGTGCCGCCAAGGCCCGCGCCGCCAAGGACGGGGTCGCCGCGCTCAAGGGCGACGGCGTCAAGGTCATCTGCGAGGTCAAGCGCTCCAGCCCCTCCAAGGGCGCGCTGGCCGCGATCGCCGACCCCGCCGGGCTCGCCGCCGACTACGAGGCGGGCGGCGCCGCCGTCATCTCGGTGCTGACCGAACAGCGCCGCTTCGGCGGCTCGCTGGCCGACTTGGAGGCCGTCCGCGCCCGCGTGGACATCCCGCTCCTGCGCAAGGACTTCATCGTCACGTCGTACCAGCTCTGGGAGGCCCGGGCGTACGGCGCCGACCTCGTGCTGCTGATCGTCGCCGCCCTGGACCAGCCGGCCCTCGAGTCGCTGATCGAGCGCGCGGTCTCCATCGGCCTCACCCCGCTGGTCGAGGTGCACGACGAGGACGAGGCCGAGCGTGCGGTGGACGCCGGCGCCCGGATCATCGGCGTCAACGCCCGCAACCTGAGGACGCTTGAGGTCGACCGCGGCACCTTCGAGCGCGTCGCCCCGGAGATCCCCGACCACATCGTCAAGATCGCCGAGTCCGGCGTGCGCGGACCGCACGACCTCATCGCCTACGCCAACGCCGGCGCCGACGCGGTCCTGGTGGGCGAATCCCTCGTCACCGGCCGCGACCCGAAGGCTGCCGTCTCCGACCTGGTCGCGGCGGGCGAGCACCCCGCGCTGCGGCACGGCCGAGGCTGAGCGACGGCCGGCCGACCACGATGACCCCGACCGCATCCCGCACCGCCACGGACCGGTACGCGCGCCTGGCGCGCGGCTGCCGGCCCCGCGGCTGCCGCGCGCCCGCCCGCAGGGTGCACGGCCGGCGGGTGCGGTACGTCATCGGTGACGAGCCCGGGCAGGTCAACGGCATGCGATGGCAGCGGCGCCCCCACAGGGGCGCGGGGCTGTGCCCGGACACGCGGCAGCGCCGCGTGGGCGCGAGCCACCACTGACGGCCCGCGGCCGGACGACAACCCCGCCCCCACGGCGAACCGTGTCCTTCCCACACACACTCACCGTGAGGTTTCCGCATGCCCAGCGAGTTCTTCATCCCTGACCCCAGCGGCCAGGTGCCCAGCGCCGAGGGCTACTTCGGCGCGTTCGGCGGCAAGTTCATCCCGGAGGCCCTCGTCGCCGCCGTGGACGAGGTCGCCGTCGAGTACGAGAAGGCCAAGGCCGACCCCGAGTTCGCCCGCGAGCTCGACGACCTGCTCGTCCACTACACCGGCCGGCCCAGCTCCCTCACCGAGGTGCCGAGGTTCGCCGAACACGCCGGTGGCGCCCGGGTGTTCCTCAAGCGGGAAGACCTGAACCACACCGGCTCCCACAAGATCAACAACGTGCTCGGCCAAGCCCTGCTCACCCGGCGGATGGGCAAGACCCGCGTCATCGCCGAGACCGGAGCGGGCCAGCACGGCGTCGCGACGGCCACCGCCTGCGCCCTGTTCGGCCTCGACTGCACCATCTACATGGGCGAGATCGACACCGAGCGCCAGGCCCTGAACGTGGCCCGCATGCGCATGCTGGGCGCCGAGGTCGTCGCCGTGAAGTCCGGCAGCCGCACCCTCAAGGACGCCATCAACGAGGCGTTCCGGGACTGGGTCGCCAACGTCGACCGCACCCACTACCTGTTCGGCACGGTCGCCGGACCGCACCCGTTCCCGGCCATGGTCCGCGACTTCCACCGGGTCATCGGGGTCGAGGCACGGCGCCAGATCCTGGAGCGGACCGGCCGCCTGCCCGACGCCGCCGTCGCCTGCGTGGGCGGCGGCTCCAACGCCATCGGCCTCTTCCACGCCTTCATCCCCGACGAGGGCGTGCGCCTGGTCGGCTGCGAGCCCGCCGGGCACGGCGTGGAGACCGGCGAGCACGCGGCCACCCTGACCGCGGGCGAGCCCGGCATCCTGCACGGCTCCCGCTCCTACGTCCTGCAGGACGAGGAGGGCCAGATCACCGAGCCGTACTCCATCTCGGCCGGCCTCGACTACCCGGGCGTCGGCCCGGAGCACTCCTACCTGCGCGACAGCGGCCGCGGCGAGTACCGCGCGGTCACCGACGACGCCGCCATGCAGGCGCTGCGCCTGCTGTCCCGCACCGAGGGCATCATCCCGGCCATCGAGAGCGCCCACGCCCTCGCCGGCGCCCTGGAGGTCGGCAAGGAGCTGGGCAAGGACGGGCTGATCGTCGTCAACCTGTCCGGCCGCGGCGACAAGGACATGGACACCGCGGCCCGCTACTTCGGCCTCTACGACACCGACGCCGAGGTGGCCGCCGACGCAGCCGACACCGCCGAGATCGAGGGGGACGCCAAGTGAGCGGGAACGTGCAGCTGCTGAGCGACACCCTCGCCGCCGCCAAGGCGGAGGGGCGGGCCGCGCTCATCGCCTACCTCCCGGCCGGCTTCCCGACCGTGGACGGAGGCATCGAGGCGATCAAGGCCGTCTTCGACGGCGGCGCCGACGTCGTCGAGGTGGGCCTGCCGCACAGCGACCCGGTCCTGGACGGCCCGGTCATCCAGACCGCCGACGACATCGCCCTGCGCGGCGGAGTCAAGATCGCGGACGCCATGCGCACGGTGCGCGAGGCCCACGCGGCGACCGGCAAGCCGGTGCTCGTGATGACGTACTGGAACCCCATCGACCGCTACGGCGTCGAGCGCTTCACCGCCGAGCTGGCCGAGGCGGGCGGCGCGGGCTGCATCCTGCCCGACCTGCCGGTCCAGGAGTCGGCCCTGTGGCGGGAGCACGCCGAGAAGCACGGTCTCGCCACCGTCTTCGTGGTCGCCCCCAGCAGCAAGGACGAGCGGCTCGCCGAGATCACCGCGGCGGGCAGCGGCTTCGTCTACGCCGCCTCTCTGATGGGCGTCACCGGCACCCGTGAGTCGGTCGGCGCGCAGGCCCACGACCTGGTGGAGCGCACCCGGGCCACCGGCACGGGGCTGCCCGTCTGCGTCGGCCTCGGCGTCTCCAACGCGACCCAGGCCGCCGAGGTCGCCGGCTTCGCCGACGGCGTCATCGTCGGCTCGGCGTTCGTGAAGCGGATGCTGGACGCCCCGGACCACGCCTCCGGCCTGGAGGCGGTCCGCGAGCTCGCCGGTGACCTGGCCAAGGGCGTCCGCGGCCGGACGTGACCGTCCGTAGGCGTACGTAACGGTCACAACGTCCATCAGGTCCCATCGGGTTCACACCGTTCACAACGGAAGATTCGGTCACTCGAACGAGTGGACCTCGGTCCGGGGGGGGGGGGGGGGGGGCCCCCGCGGCGCGGGGGGGGGGGGGGGGGGTTTTTATTCGTGGGGCTACCCGCC
>NZ_JAJSZC010000104.1:0-2099 GCF_036815105.1 Streptomyces sp. IBSBF 3136 | reverse complement strand
CGTTTCACAACGTAATTTTCGGTCACTCGAACGTGTGGACGTCGGTCCGGGGGGGCGGGGGGCCCCCCCCCGGTTCGTTCCTGGGGATGTGAGCGAGAAGAACCGTGACGGAAAGCGCACCGCCCGCGAGCGGCTGGCGGTCGAGCGTGAGAAGCAGAAGACCGCGGAGAAGCGACGGCGCGCGCTGATCGTCGGCGCGAGCGTCGTCTGCGTCCTCGGTCTCGCGGCGGTGATCGGGGTGGTCGCCGCGAACGCGGGCAAGAACAAGAGCGGCAGCGCGGGCCCGGTCGTGGCACCCTCCGGCGCCCAGGGCAAGGACAGCCTCGCCGTCCCGGTCGGCAAGGACGGCGCCAAGGCGACGCTCACGGTCTGGGAGGACTTCCGCTGCCCGGCCTGCCAGTCCTTCGAGACGATGTACCGGCCCACGCTCCACGAACTGACCGACGCGGGCAAGCTCCGGATCGAGTACCACCTGGTCCGGCTGATCGACGGCAACCTCGGCGGCACCGGCTCGCTGCGCGCGGCCAACGCGGCGGCCTGCGCCCAGGACGCCGGGAAGTTCCGCGACTACCACGACGTGCTGTACGCGAACCAGCCCAAGGAGACCGACGACGCCTTCGCGGACAACGCCAAGCTGATCGCGCTGGCCGGCAAGGTGAACGGCCTCGACACCCCCGCGTTCCGCGCCTGCGTGAAGAACGGCACCCACGACAACTGGGTGAACAAGTCCCACAAGGCCTTCGGCGCGGGCGGCTTCTCCAGCACGCCCACGGTCCTGTTCGACGGCAAGAACATCTACCAGGACCAGACGCTGACCCCGGCGAAGCTCAAGGAGATGGTGGAAGCGGCCAACCGCCGGTAAGGGGTTTTCTCACGTCCCCGTTACGGACCCGTTGCCGGTCTGCCCGCCGTCCGGGCGGCCCGGCACGGTAGCGTCGACCTTGCCATGGAACTTGCCTACATTCCCAGCCCGTCGCACGGGGTGCTGTACCTCGGCCCCATTCCGCTGCGCGGCTACGCCTTCTGCATCATCATCGGCGTCTTCGTCGCCGTCTGGCTCGGCAACAAGCGCTGGATCGCCCGGGGCGGGCGGGCCGGCACGGTCGCCGACATCGCCGTCTGGGCCGTGCCCTTCGGCCTGGTGGGCGGCCGGCTCTACCACGTGATCACGGACTACGAGCTGTACTTCAGCGAGGGCCGTGACTGGGTGGACGCCTTCAAGGTGTGGCAGGGCGGCCTTGGCATCTGGGGGGCGATCGCGCTGGGCGCGGTCGGGGCGTGGATCGGCGCCCGGCGCCGGGGCGTCCCGCTGCCCGCCTACGCCGACGCCGTCGCGCCCGGCATCGCCTTCGCCCAGGCCATCGGCCGCTGGGGCAACTGGTTCAACCAGGAGCTGTACGGACGCGAGACGCATGTTCCGTGGGCGCTGCACATCACGTCCTCCGAGGGCGGCCGGGTGCCGGGTTACTACCACCCGACCTTCCTCTACGAGTCCCTCTGGTGCGTCGGAGTCGCCCTCCTGGTCATGTGGGCCGACCGCCGCTTCCGGCTGGGCCACGGCCGGGCGTTCGCGCTGTACGTCGCCGCGTACTGCGTGGGCCGCGGCTGGATCGAGTACATGCGGGTGGACGACGCCCACCACATCCTGGGCCTGCGCCTCAACGACTGGACCGCGCTGGTCGTCTTCCTGCTCGCGGTGACCTACATCGTGGTGTCGGCGAAGAAGCGGCCGGGCCGGGAAGTGGTGGTCGAGCCGGGAGCCGCGACGGACGCCTGCGGCGGCGCGGCCGACGGCACCGGGACCGGTGCCGAGGCCGAGGACGACCGGACCGGGACCGAGGAGCCGGCGGCCGCGCAGTCCGGCGACAAGACCGGCGACAGAACCGGTGACACGGCCCGTGACAGGACCGGTGGCAAGGCCGCCGTGAAGGACCGGGACGGCGCCGGGGACGAAGCCGCGGCCGAGGCGGAGCCGGACACCGCCGCGGCGAAGGACGAGGCGGAGTCGGCCAAGAAGGGCTGAGGTCCGGCCGTACGGCACGGAAGGGGGGGGGGGGGGGGGGGGGGGGGGGGGGGGGGGGGGGGGGGGGGGGGGGGGG
>NZ_JAJSZC010000103.1:0-26180 GCF_036815105.1 Streptomyces sp. IBSBF 3136 | reverse complement strand
GGGAGGGGGAGGGCCCCGGGAAGCGGCCTCACCGCCGGCTCACCACCAGGCCGAGTCCAGCCGCCCCTCGATGGCCCGGAGGTTCTCCCGGGAGCGGGCGTCGCAGAAGTACAGGCGGGTGCCGTTCTCCACGGAGCAGGTCCACGTGACCGGTGGGGGGACGTCGGCGAAGGCGCCGCAGCGGGCGCACACGAGGCGGCCGGGCTCCGGCTCCGTGCCGGAGCCGCCCTGATCGCTTCCTCCGGGAGGACTCGTCACCCGCCGACGATAACTCCCCGGCCGGGCGATCGCCCTGCACAACGCACCGCGGGGGCCGGTCCGTTCGGTCGGACCGGCCCCCGCGGGGAGTCTTCGCCTCCCCTGGGCCGGGAGGCCACCGCTTCTCAGGCGTGATCGTTACTGCATGACGGCCATGGCGAGCGCGCGGCGGGCGCGCAGCGAGGCGCGCTCCGCCCGGCGCTGCATGCGGCGGGCGGTCACCAGGCGCATGGCCCGGCGTTCCTGCTCGGCCTCGTGCAGACGCTCGTGCATATGCGCACGGGCCAAGGCTTCTGGGATGAGTTGCATCTCTCGGGTCCTGTTCTGACGCGAGTCGGTCGCGCCGCTGGTGGTGCTGAAGTCTGTGATCGCGGAGCCTGCGGGCTCGCTGGTGGACGGCTTCATCGGGGCCTGCTTCTTGGGGTCGTGCGTGAGGGGGCGGTCGATCGTTCCTGCGGTGTTCATGCCGTGACCGGGTTCTTCCGCGGGCGGCCACGGGGCCGCTTGCGGGCGACGACGACGCCCTGGACGAACAGCTCGCCACCCCAGACGCCCCAGGGCTCACGCCGCTCCTTGGCGCCGGCGAGGCAGGCCTCCATCAGCGGGCAGGTGCGGCAGAGGGACTTGGCGTACTCGACGTCGGCCGGCGACTCGGCGAAGAAGACCTCCGGGTCGTAGGAGCGGCAGGGGACGGGTACGCCGAGGTTCTCGATGGCGTCGTCGAGCGCGGTGAGCGCGGTGAGGGGGATCAAGGTGGAGTCCTCCGTGAGGCCGGGCGGGGGGATCGTTCGTGAAGGCGGTACGGACGGGGCGTGCGCTTCGAGTTGCACGGTCGGTTTTCCTCGTCTGGTCGTTCCGGCCGGTTGACCGGGGGCGGCTTGGTACCGGGTTCTTTTCTTGTCCCGAGGCCCCTTCGGTCTGTCGTGCCCGTTGGGGCAAACAGAAGGGCCGCGGATCCCGGGTGGGGTTCCGCGGCCCTGAAGGCGCCGGCCTGATCTTCGATCAGGCTGGATCGCTCCAGGGTTCTGGCCCACGGAAGGCCCACATCAGGTGGTGCTGCGTCGTCTGCTTCCGGAATCCGGCACCGGCCGCGAAGGCATAGGCATGCGCCTGTGCCTCTACCGCTTCCAGTGCCTTGGTCGGTCGCTCATTGCGCTCACGGACGGGAAGACCCGCGAGAGACAGGGAGGACGCCGGACGGACGGCACGAATGCCGGACAGACCGGTGCCCTGGTTCGAGGCGCCGAGCATGCACGTGGAGACGGTCGGGCGATCGGTCATTTTGGCCGCGCTGATGAAGCTGGTGTTGATGCTGATCACTGGACTCGCCTCCTCTCGGCGTCTTGGGGACCGGGGTGAGCCAGTCCGTTCGGATATGCAAGTACAACACGGAATCAGCGCCTTGGAGAAGGCCGCTGTTTCCGTGCCTAGAACCTATGGGGATCGCTGGGGCATGCGCAAACTATTTTTTCGACGAGTTGGCGTCAGTCTTCCTCGTCGTCCTGTGCGACCTCCCGGCCTGCGCAGATGGCCAGAATGTCGGCTCCGTGGCGTTGCAGCTTGCGGCTGAGGACGCCCGGGATGCGGGAGAGCTCGGCGGTGGTGTCGGGCTGGGCTTCCGCGATGGCCATCAGGGTCCGGTCGGTGAAGACGCAGAAGTCCGGTTGCCCGCTTCGTCGTGCCTGGACGGCGCGCCAGGAGCGGAGCCGTTCGTAGAGTCCTTCGTCCATGTCGGAGGGGCAGTCCTCACAGCGCATCAGTTTCATCTCGCCCGCGTCGATGAGGGTGCGGCCGCAGACGCGGCAGCGGGCGGGGGTGCGCTGTCTGCGACGGGGGGCGGCGGCGGCCGGTGCGAGGGTGCCGCGTTCGATGCCTCCGGCGGCCGCGGGGCCGGTACGCCCGGTGGTGGTGGCGGAGCCGGGGCGCAGGCCGTCGAGGAAGGGGCTGGGCCTGCGGTTGGGGCGGCCGCCGGGGGCCCGGGACAGGGACCAGGAGAGATGGAGCCGTTCTCTGGCGCGGGTGACGCCGACGTAGAGAAGGCGGCGTTCTTCTTCGACCTGTTCGGCTGTCTTGGCGTAGGTGATGGGCATCATGCCGTCGGCGACGCCGACGAGGAAGACCACGTCCCATTCCAGGCCCTTGGCGGCGTGCAGGGAGGCGAGGGTGACGCCCTGGACGGTGGGGGCGTGCTGGGCGTTGGCCCGTTCGTCGAGTTCTGCCACGAGGTCGCCGAGGGTGGCTGCGGGGTGGGCGGTGGCGAAGTCGTGGGCGAGGTTGACGAGGGCGGCCAGGGATTCCCAGCGTTCTCTGGCGGCGCCGGAACCGGCGGGGGGTTCGCTCGTCCAGCCTTCTCCGGAGAGCACGGCCCGTACCTGTGAGGGCAGGTCGACGACGTCGTCGAGCAGGGAGTCGTTGCCGCCGAAGCGGGCCGCGCCGCGCAGGGCGATGCCCGCCTTGCGGACTTCGGGGCGGTCGAAGAAGCGTTCGGCGCCGCGGAGCTGGTAGGGGACTCCGGCGTCGGCGAGGGCTTGCTCGTAGGTCTCGGACTGGGAGTTGGTACGGAAGAGGATGGCGATCTCGGCGGCGCGGGTGCCGGCGTCGATGAGTTCGCGGATGCGGCGGGCGGCGCCTTCGGCCTCGGCGGGCTCGTCGGTGTATTCGGTGTAGACGGGGTCGGGGCCGGGAGGTCGCTGGGAGACGAGTTCCAGCCGGTGGTCGGCGGCTCGGCCGCTGGCCTGGGCGAGCAGGCCGTTGGCGAGGCGGACGACCTGGGGGGTGGAGCGGTAGTCGCGGACGAGTTTGACGACGGTGGCGCCGGGGTGGCGGGCGCGGAAGTCGAGGAGGTGGTCGGGCGTTGCTCCGGTGAACGAGTAGATCGTCTGGCTGGCGTCGCCGACCACGCACAGGCTGTCGCGTTCGCCGAGCCACAGTTCGAGGAGTCGCTGCTGGAGGGGGCTGACGTCCTGGTACTCGTCGACGACGAAGTGCTGGTACTGGGCACGTACCTGGTCGGCGATGTCGTGGCGGTCCTGGAGGACGGCGACGGTGAGCAGCAGGACGTCTTCGAAGTCGATGACGGCGCGGTCGCGCTTGAGGTTCTCGTAGGCGGCGTAGAGGTGGGCGATCTCGGCGGGGTCGCGGGGGGTGTCCCGGCCGGCCTTCGCTGCCGCGTACGGGTAGTCGGCGGGGACGGTCTGGGTGACCTTGGCCCATTCGATCTCGGCGGTGGTGTCGCGCAGCTCGCTGCGGTCGAGGCGGAGGTTGCGGGTGGCGGCGGCGTCGGCGACGAGCTGGATCTTGCGGTCGATGAGCCGGGGCATGGAGCCGCCGACCGCTTTCGGCCAGAAGTACTGGAGCTGGCGGAGTGCGGCGGAGTGGAAGGTGCGGGCCTGGACGCCCTGGGCGCCGAGCTGGCGCAGGCGGCCACGCATCTCACCGGCGGCGCGGTTGGTGAAGGTGACGGCGAGGACGGTGGACGGCTGGAGGATTCCGGCGCGTACGCCGTAGGCGATGCGGTGGGTGATGGCGCGGGTCTTGCCGGTGCCCGCTCCGGCCAGGACGCACACGGGGCCGTGCAGCGCGGTGGCGACCTCGCGCTGCTCGGGGTCGAGCCCTTCGAGCACCGCGTCGGCCGAGCCGGGGACCTGCGGGAAGAGGGTGGAGTGCGTCGCTGGTGTCACATGGCCATGCTGCCAGGTCGTCCGGAACTGCTGCGTCGGTTGTCCACAGGCGGGGGCTTGCGATCGTATTATTCGGGGTTCACCTGGGGTGCGCGTCACAGCGGAAGCCGGAAAACCCGTGGCAGGCCCTGCTGGCCGTCGGATACCCCGGGCGGGAATGCGGTGGGGCCGGTCTGTGTTGTGCTGCTCCGTAGAACTTCCCCGAGCTGCCTGAGGAGCGCGAGAGACATGCAGGGCACTGTGACGATGTACAGCACGACTTGGTGTGGCTACTGCCGTCGGCTGAAGAGCCAGATGGAGCGCGAGGGCATCGCGTACACCGAGATCAACATCGAGCAGGACCCGGAGTCCGCCGCTTTCGTGGAGAAGGCCAATGGCGGAAACCAGACGGTCCCGACCGTGCTGTTCGCCGACGGTTCGACGCTGACGAACCCGTCACTGGCCCAGGTGAAGCAGAAGATCGCCGCCTAGGCGGATCGGCCGGAGCTTGCGGGAGAGGCGGCTTCTGGGGCTGGGTGCCCCAGGGGCCGCTCTTTTGTGTCACTTTCCGTGCCCTCTCCCGCCCGCCGCGGCTCAGATGACGCTTCTCGTCGGCAGGGGCCTGCCGTACCACTTCTCGATCAGGCGGGCGGCGATGGAGATGCCGTAGGGGGGCAGGACCTCGCCGGACTCGAAGGCGGCGTGCAGGTCCTCGCGGGAGAACCAGCGGGCCTCGTGGATCTCGTCGCCGTCGACGGTGATCTCGGTGGAGGTGGCGTGGGCCATGAAGCCCAGCATGAGGCTGGAGGGGAAGGGCCAGGGCTGGCTGGCCACGTACTCGACCGGGCCGACGATCACGCCGGCCTCCTCGAAGACCTCGCGGCGCACGGACTGCTCGATGGACTCGCCGGGCTCGACGAAGCCGGCGAGGGTGGAGAAGCGTCCTTCGGGCCAGTGGACCTGGCGGCCGAGCAGGATGCGGTCGTCCTCGTCGGTGACGGCCATGATCACGGCGGGGTCGGTGCGCGGGTAGTGCTCGGCGCCGCACGCCTGGCAGCGGCGAATGTGACCGGCCGCGGCGATGACGGTGCGCTCGCCGCAGCGGGAGCAGAAGCGGTGGGTGCGCTGCCAGTTCTCGAGGCCGACGGCGTGGACCATGAGGCCCGCGTCGCGCGGTGACAGCAGCAGTCCGGCCTCGCGCAGACCGGCGGGGCGCGCGGACTGGTCGATGCGGCCGGGCAGGGCGTCCTTCTGGAGCGCGAAGTAGCTGACGCCCTCGTCGTCGGTGCCGAGGAAGTAGCGGTGGGCCTCGGTGAGCGGCGCCTCGAAGGAGGGGGTCATGACGAGTTCGGTGCGGCCGTCGGGCGTCTCGTCGATGAGTACCTGGCCACCGGAGACCACGAAGCAGCGCGTCGTGGGGTGGCTCCATGCCGCCGCGAGCCAGGCCTCGTCGAGCCGGTGGTGGGCGGCGCGGTCGATGCCGCTCGGGGCGGTCAGCGAGATGGGTCGGTCGGCGGTGTGGTCGGTACGGATGGTCACGGGTGCTTCCAACTCCCCCAGTGGAACGGTTCGTTTGGTCGGGCGGTGCGGCGGGTGGTGGGGCGGCCTGGAGTGCCGCCGGCGGGAGGGGGCGTGCGGGGCGGACGGTTGTCCCGGTGTGCCCCGCGCGTGGTGCCGTCCCGTACGGCGTCTTGCGGTCAGGGGGCGTGGCGCCAGTTCTCGGCGAGGTCGCTCCACAGGTAGGCGCTGGTTTCGACGCCTTTTAGGAGGAGGTCGAGTTCGACCTTCTCGTTCGGGGCGTGCCAGCCGTCGGAGGGGACGGAGATGCCGAGGAAGAGGACGGGGGCGCCGAGGACTTCCTGGAGGTCGGCGGCGGGACCGGAGCCGCCCTCGCGGGTGAAGCGGACCGGGCTCTGGAAGGCGCGGCCCATGGCGCGGGCCACGGACTGGAGCGCGGGGTGGTCGAGCGGGGTCAGGCAGGGGCGGGTGGCGGAGCCGAAGCTGATCTCGTGCGTGATGCCGGCGGGCAGCTGGTCGGCGGCCCAGGCGCGGACGGCCTTCTCGATGTGGTCGGGGTCCTGGCCGGCGACCAGCCGGAAGGACAGCTTGACCATGGCCGAGGAGGGGATGATCGTCTTGCTGCCGGGGCCCTGGTAGCCCCCGCCGATGCCGTTGACCTCGGCGGTCGGACGGGCCCAGACGCGCTCCAGGGTGGTGTGCCCGGCCTCGCCGTGGGTGGCGCGCGACTTGGCGGTGCGCAGCCACTGGCCCTCGTCGAACGGCAGCTCGGCGAACAGCTCGCGTTCGCGGTCGGTCAGCTCGACCATGCCGTCGTAGAAGCCGGGGACGGCCACGCGTGCGTGCTCGTCGTGCAGGGCGGCCACCAGGCGGGCGGCCGCGGTGGCGGGGTTGGGAACGGCGCCGCCGAAGGAGCCGGAGTGGATGTCCTGGTCGGGGCCGTGGAGACGGATCTCGCACTCGGCGAGGCCGCGCATGCCGGTGCAGACGGTCGGGGTGTCCTCGGACCACATGCCGGTGTCGGAGACGATCACGGCGTCGGCGGCGAGCCGGTCCGCGTGCTCCTCGACGAGGGCCCGGAAGTGCGGGGAGCCGGACTCCTCCTCGCCTTCGATCAGCAGCTTCAGGTTGACGGCGGGGGCGGTGCGGCCGGTGGCGGCGAGGTGGGCGCGGATGCCGAGGGTGTGGAAGAACACCTGGCCCTTGTCGTCGGCCGCCCCGCGCGCGTAGAGGCGGTTGCCGCGTACGACGGGCTCGAAGGGGTCGCTGTCCCAGCCGTCCTCGCGGGCGGCGGGCTGGACGTCGTGGTGGCCGTAGACGAGGACGGTGGGTGCCTCGGGGTCGCCGGAGGGCCATTCGGCGTAGACGGCGGGTGCGCCCGGGGTCGGCCAGACCTCGGCGGTGGGGAAGCCGGTCTCCTTGAGCTTGCCGGCGAGCCAGTCGGCGCTGTCGCGTACATCGGGGCCGTGGTCGGGCTGGGCCGACACGGAGGGGATGCGCAGCCAGGCGGTGAGGTCGTCGAGGAAGGCGGCGCGGTGCTGTTCGATGTACGTGCGGACGGCGCTGTCCGGGGTCTGGCTCATGTTCACGAGCCTATCGGCCCGCACCGACATCCTCGGCGGGCGGTTCGTCACACTTGGGAGGCCGATTCGTCACACTTGTGCGCCCTCGTGCGCTGTTCCGGTGCCGCCGGGGGCGTCACCGGTGAGCAGGCGCTCCAAGGCGGCCCGGTCGGGCAGGCCGGTGGGGCGCACGATCTCGCCGCCGCGTACGTAGAGGAAAGCGGCGGTGACCGAGTGGAGCGGGACGCCCTGCTGCTCGGCCCAGGCCAGGCGGTAGACGGCGAGCTGGAGGGGGTCCGCGGCGCGGTTCCGGCTGGTCTTCCAGTCGACGATCTCGTAGGTCGCCGTCGGGCCGTCGTCGCCGTTGCGGTAGACGGCGTCTATCCGACCGCGTACGACCCGGCCGGCGAGCGTGAGCTGGAAGGGTGTCTCGATCCGGTACGGGGTGCGGTGGGCGTACTCGGTACGTTCGAAGGCTTCCTTGAGGGCTTCGAGGTCGCGTTCGTCGGCGATCTCGGCGTCGGTGCCGGGCAGCTCGTCGGGCTCCAGCATGGGCAGCGTCAGTTCCTCGAAGCGTGCCTCCACCCAGGCGTGGAAGCGGGTGCCCCGACGTGCGGCGGGTTGCGGGGGGCGCGGCATGGGGCGCGCGAGTTCCTGCGCGAGCCCGTCCGGGTCCCCGGCGAGACGCATCAGCTGGGTCGCGGTGAGTGTGGCCGGCAGGGGTACGTCGGTGGTGCTCTGCCGGGCGCGCAGCAGCTCGCCGGTGAGGGCGTCGAGGTCGCGGTCCCAGGAGGCGATGGCGCGGGCCTCCTCGGGGGTGAGGGGTGAAGGGAGCCGCGGCGCCGGGCGGGGGACGTGTCCGCCGGCGTGCGCGCTCTCGCCGTCGCGGGGGCGCTCGGCCGGGGAGGGTGCCTGGTGCGGGACGGTCGGGAGGTCGCCCTCGTACGGGTCGTCTCCGTAAGGGGCTTCGCCGTACGCGTCTTCTTCGTACGGCTCGTCGTCGTACGGCTCGTCGTAGGGCGCGTCGTCGTACGGCTCGTCGTGAGGGAAGTCCTCGCCGTAGAGGTCGTCGCCGTCCGTCGGGGCCGGCCAGTCCGGGTCGTCGAACGCGGCCGGGTCGTGGCTGGCGGGCGGGGGGCCGTCCTGGCGGGCCGAGAGGGCGTCGAGGTGGGTGAGGACGGTCTCGGCCGCCGCGCGGCGGCGCGCGAGGGCCGCGTCGTCCAGGGGCAGTGGCCACACCTGGTCGGCGGTGGCCGTGTGCAGGGCCGGGTTCTCCTCGTCCTCGGCGGGCTCGTCGGCCCACGCCTCGATCTCGCCGTACCCGGCGGCGCAGTGGTCGTACAGGGCCTGGAGGAAGTCGGAGGGGCCGCGTGGCTTCTTCTGGCTGGGTCCCCACCAGTGGCCGGAGCCGAGCAGCAGGGAGCGGGGGCGGGTGAAGGTGACGTAGCCGAGGCGGAGCTCCTCGGTGTGCTGGTGCTCCTTCATGGCCTCGTGGAAGGCCTTCATGCCGCGGGAGTCCCAGGAGGCGATGTCGGGCAGGGTGGCGGTGTCGCCGCGCAGGGCGTGCGGCAGCACCTTGGCCTGCGCGGTCCACTTCTCGCGGCCCTGGGCGCTCGGGAAGGTGCCGTTCACCAGGCCGGGGACGGCGACCACGTCCCATTCCAGCCCCTTGGACTTGTGCGCGGTGAGCACCTTGACGGTGTTCTCGCCGCCTGGCAGGGCGTTGTCGAGGCCCTTCTCGTACTGGGCGGCGGTGCGCAGGAAGCCGAGGAACGCCAGCAGGGTGGCCTCGCCGTCGCCGGCCGCGAAGGAGGCGGCGATGTCGAGGAAGTTGGACAGCGTCTCGCGGCGGCGGGCGGCGAGCGCGTGCGGGGATGCCGACAGCTCCACTTCGAGGCCGGTGACGGCGAGGACGCGGTGCAGGACGTCCATCAGCGGGTCGGCCAGGGAGCGGCGCAGGTCGCGCAGCTCGGCGGCGAGGCGGGCGAAGCGTACGCGCGCGTCCGGGGAGAACGGCAGCCCGTCGTCGTCACCGGCGTCGTCGTTCAGGGGTGATTCCAGGAACGTGTCGAGGGCGTCCGCGAGCGAGATCGCCTCGGACGGGTCGACTCCTTCGACGGCCTCGGCGAGCCGGCGGTCGGGGTCCTCGGTGTCGTCCACGCGCGCGTGGGCGACCAGCAGGCGGGCGCGGCGGCCGAGCAGGGCGAGGTCGCGAGGGCCGACGCGCCAGCGCGGGCCGGTCAGCAGGCGGACGAGGGAGGCGTTGGCCCCGGGGTCCTGGAGGATTTCGCAGACGGCGACGAGGTCGGCGATCTCGGGCAGGTGGAGCAGCCCGGAGAGGCCGACGACCTCGACGGGGATGTCACGCGCGACGAGCGCGCCCTGGATCTCGGCGAAGTCGGTGGCCGTGCGGCACAGGACGGCGATCTCGGCGGGGGCGGTGCCGGTGCGCACGAGGTGGGCGAGGGAGTCGGCGATCCAGTCGATCTCCTCGGCGTGGGTGGGCAGCAGGGCGCAGCGGACCATGCCGTCGCGTTCGGCACCGGGTGCGGGGCGCAGGGCCTCCACGCCGGCGTGCATGGCGCGCAGCGGCTCGGCGAGGCCGTTGGCGAGGTCGAGGAGGCGGCCGCCGCTGCGGCGGTTCTCGCTGAGCGACTGCCGGGTGGCCGGCCGGCCGTCGGCGCGGGCGAAGTGGTCGGGGAAGTCGTCCAGGTTGGCGACGGAGGCGCCGCGCCATCCGTAGATGGCCTGGCAGGGGTCGCCGACGGCGGTGACCGGGTGGCCGGTGCCGCCGCCGAACAGGCCGGAGAGCAGGACGCGCTGGGCGACGGAGGTGTCCTGGTACTCGTCCAGGAGCACCACGCGGAACTCCTCGCGCATCTGCCTGCCCACTTCGGGCACGCCGGCGAGGCGGGCGGACAGGGCGATCTGGTCGCCGAAGTCGAGCAGGTCGCGTTGACGTTTGGCGGTCCGGTAGCGCTCGACGAGGTCGGTGAGTTCGCGGCGGGCGGCGGCGGTGTCGGGGACCTTGCGCAGGTCGGCGTTGGTGAGTGTGGTGCTCTCCAGCGCGTGCAGCAGGTCCGCGTCCCAGGCGCGCAGCCGCGCGGGGTCCACGAGGTGTTCGGCGAGTTCGGAGTCGAGGGCGAGCAGGTCGCTGACGAGGTCGGCGAAGGAGCGGGTCAGTGCCGGGTAGGGGCCGGGGGCCTCGCGCAGGACGCGGGCGGCGAGCTGGTAGCGGGTGGCGTCGGCGAGGAGCCGGGAGGTGGGTTCGAGACCGATGCGCAGGCCGTGGTCGGTCAGCAGTCGGCCGGCGAAGGCGTGGTACGTGGAGATGACCGGCTCGCCGGGCGGGTTGTCCGGGTCGATGACGTCGGGGTCCGTGACGCCGGCTCTGATCAGTGCCTTGCGGACGCGTTCGGCGAGTTCACCGGCCGCCTTGTTGGTGAAGGTCAGGCCGAGGACCTGTTCGGGGGCGACCTGCCCGGTGCCGACCAGCCAGACGACCCGGGCGGCCATGACGGTGGTCTTGCCCGACCCGGCTCCGGCCACGATGACCTGCGGGGCGGGCGGCGCGATGATGCAGGCCGTCTGCTCCGGGGTGAAGGGGATGCCGAGGAGCTCTTTGAGCTGCTCGGGGTCGCTGATACGGGCGGGCATGTCGTCACAGGCTAGTGGCGGGCACTGACAGTCGGGCACGGTTCGACCGGCCGGGGCGGCAGATGCGCAGGTCAGCGCGGGTGGTGCGGTACGTCACGCTGCCGGTGGGCGTCGGTGGGCGGGTCACTCGACCACGTGTCGGCCCTCGGGTCGCGCGCTGCAGGAGGCGCGGAACGCGCAGTGGGTGCAGTGCTGGCCGGTGGTGGGCGTGAACCGTTCGTCGAGGACCTTTCCGGCGGCGGTGGCCAGCAGCTCGCCGACCCACTCCCCCGCCGGCGGCTCCTGGGTCTGCACCTTGGGCAGGCTCTCGCCGCCGTCCCGCTTGGCCGCGCCCTGTCTGAGGTGGACGAGTTCGGCGCCGCCGGGCTCGGGGCGTGCGCCGTCGAAGGCGGTGTCGACGGCGCCTTCGCGTACGGCGAGCTGGTAGACGGCGAGCTGGGGGTGCCGGCCCACTTCGGCGGCGCTGGGCGCCTGCTTGCCGGTCTTGAAGTCGACGACGTAGGCGCGGCCCTCGGCGTCGGCCTCGACGCGGTCCATCTGGCCGCGGACGCGGACCTGGTAGTCGCCCGCTTCGAGGGTGATGTCGAAGTCCTGTTCGCTGGCCACCGGGGTGCGGCCGGTGCGGTTCAGGACGTGCCAGTTCAGGAAGCGTTCGAGCGCCACGCGCGCGTTGTCCTTCTCCTGCGCCGACTTCCAGGGCGCGTCGAAGGCGAGCGCGTTCCACACCGAGTCCAGGCGTTCCATCAGCACGTCGAGGTCGGCGGGGGTGCGGCCGGAGGCGACCTCGTCGGCGAGGACGTGGACGACGTTGCCGAAGCCCTGGGCGGTGGTGGCGGGGGCGTCGGCCTTGACCTCCCGGCCCAGGAACCACTGCAGGGAGCACGTGTTGGCGAGCTGGTCGAGGGCGCTGCCGGAGAGCACGACGGGCTGGTCGCGGTGGCGCAGCGGCACCTTGCTCTCGGTCGGCTCGAACATGCCCCACCAGCGGTAGGGGTGCGCGGACGGCACCAGGGGGCGGCCGTCCTCGTCCGCGAGCGCGGCGAGTCTCGCCAGGCGGCGGGCGGCGGCCTCGCGCAGCCGGTCCGAGGCGCTCGGGTCGACGGTGGTGGCGCGCAGTTCGGCGACGAGCGCGGCCACGGACAGCGGGCGTCGGGGACGGCCGGTGACGTCCCGGGGCTCGACGCCCAGCTCGGTCAGGAAACGGGACGGCTGGTCGCCGTCGTCGGCCGGTGCCTTCACGGCGGTGACGACGAGGCGCTCCCGCGCGCGCGTGGCGGCGACGTAGAACAGGCGGCGTTCCTCGGCGAGCAGCGCGCCGGGGGTGAGGGGCTCGGCCAGGCCGTCGCGGCCGATGCGGTCCGCCTCCAGCAGGGAGCCGCGGCGGCGCAGGTCGGGCCACAGGCCCTCCTGGACGCCGGCGACGACGACCAGCCGCCACTCCAGGCCCTTGGAGCGGTGCGCGGTCATCAGGCGGACGGCGTCGGGGCGGACGGCACGGCGGGTGAGGGTGTCGGCGGCGATGTCCTGGGCCTCGATCTCCTCCAGGAAGTTCAGGGCGCCGCGACCGCCGGTGCGCTCCTCCGCGCGCGCGGCCGTGGCGAACAGGGCGCACACCGCGTCCAGGTCGCGGTCCGCGTTGCGGCCGGCCGCGCCGCCGCGCCGGGCGGCCCGCTCCAGGCGCGCGGGCCAGGGTGTGCCCTCCCACAGGTCCCACAGCGCCTCCTCCGCCGTGCCGCCGCCGGCGAGGCGCTCGCGGGCCTTGCGCAGCAGCGCGCCGAGGCGTTGTGCCCCGCGCGCGTAGGCCGGGTCGTGCGTCACCAGGCGCTCGGGCTCGGCGAGGGCCTGGGCGAGGAGTTCGTCGGAGGGCGGCGGCAGCGGGTTACCGGCGGCCCGCTCCTCCTCGCGCAGGGCGCGTCCGAGGCGGCGCAGGTCGGCGGTGTCCATGCCGGCGAGGGGGGAGGCGAGCAGGGTGAGTGCGGTCTCCGCGTCGAGCCAGCGTGCGGGGGCGCCGGTCGGCTCGTCGGCGGAGGGCTGCGGGTCGGAGGGTGTGTCGGCGCCGGTGTCGGGGCGGGTTCCGGCGGCCGGTGGCCGCTCGGCGTCGCCGGGTTCGGCCGATACACCTGCGTCGGCGGAAGCGCCTGAGTCGCCGGAGTCATCGGAATCGCCGACGGTCTCACCCGGGCCGCCGGGCAGCCCGAGGGCATCCGGCACGGAATCCCCGGTGCCGCGCGCGTCGCCCTGGTGCCCGGAGGGATCCGCCGCCTGCCGCTCCGCCGTGCCGGTCGCCGTCCGGGCCGGTCGCCGGGCGGCTTCGGCCGTGGCGACGACTCGGAGGGCCGTCAGCAGGGGCGCTACCGCCGGCTCGTGGCGCAGGGGCAGGTCGTCGCCGTCGATGTCCAGGGGGACGCCCGCCGCGGTGAGCGCGCGGCGCAGCGTCGGGATGCTGCGGGAGCCGGCACGGACGAGGACGGCCATGTCGTTCCAGGCGACGCCGTCCTCCAGGTGGGCGCGGCGCAGGATGTCGGCGACGTTGTCCAGTTCCGTACCGGACGTCGGGTACGTGTAGACCTCGACGCGGCCGCCGTCCCGTACGGGGGCCGGCTCGCGGTGGGCGCGGACCTTGTCGGCGGGCAGCCGGGGCAGCGGCATGCGCTGGGTGATCAGGCGGGTGGCGGACAGCAGGGCGGCGCCTGAGCGGCGGGAGGTGCGCAGCACCTCGACGGGGGCCGGGCGGCCGTCCGCGCGCGGGAAGACGGCCGGGAACTCGAGGATGCCGTTCACGTCGGCGCCCCGGAACGTGTAGATCGACTGGTCGGGGTCGCCGAGGGCGACCAGGGTGCGTCCGTCGCCGGCCAGGGCGCGCAGGAGACGTACCTGGGCGGGGTCGGTTTCCTGGTACTCGTCGACGTACACCGCGTCGTACTGGCCGGCGAGCCGGGCCGCGACCTCGGGGCGCTGGGCGAGCAGCACCGCGCGGTGGACCAGTTCGGCGTAGTCGATGACGCCCTGGAGGTCGAGGACGTCAAGGTATTCGGCCAGGAAAGCGGCGGCGGCGCGCCAGTCGGGGCGGCCGATGCGGTGGGCGAAGGCGTCCAGGGCCCCGGGGCCGAGGCCCAGCTCTCGGCTGCGGGCGAGGACGGCGCGGACCTCGTCGGCGAAGCCGCGCGTGGTCAGGCAGGCGCGCAGTTCGTCCGGCCAGCGCACGGAGGTGAGGCCGAGCCGCTCCAGGTCGGGCTGCCCGGCCAGCAGTTCCCGGACCGCGACGTCCTGCTCGGGCCCGGACAGCAGGCGCAGCGGCTCCGTGAACAGGCCGCTGTCCTGGTGGGCGCGGACCAGGGCGTAGCAGTACGAGTGGAAGGTGGTGGCCCGGGGGGCACGGGCCGCGCCGATGCGCAGGGCCATGCGGTCGCGCAGGTCGACGGCGGCCTTGCGGCTGAAGGTCAGCACGAGGATGCGCTGCGGGTCACCGCCGGCGGCCACGCGCGCGGCGACGGACTCAACCAGGGTGGTGGTCTTACCGGTGCCGGGACCTGCGAGCACGAGAAGTGGTCCGGCCTCGTGGTCAACCACGGCACGCTGTGCCGCGTCCAGAGGAGGGGGGTCCACCTCGGGCGGCGGGGTACGGACGAGTCGGTAAGCGCCACGGCTGCCCTGCCGCACCGGGGGGTGCGGCAGGCGCCTGGTGGAGAAAGAGGAGCTCACGTGGTTCGCCGGTCCTGGTGGTTGTGCTGGTGGGCAGGCGGTCACGCGTGCGAGGCGGTGGCCGCGGGGTGAGGGGGGCACGTGCAGCCGACGCTACGCCGCCGCACCGGACGGAAGCAGAGCTTCCGATTCTTCCCTCGCGGCCCTCGTGCCCCCCGCGTCACGTGAGTCCCTCACCTCACGAACGTACGTCATGCCACGGAAGTCCCCGGTGTCCCTCGTACGGGCCACAGGCTCCCCTCCCCGGCACGCGATGGCGGAAGCTGTCAGGTGTGACCCTCCACACCCGCGTCGCCGTCCCATCGGGCCCGTCTCATGTCGAGGCGCGGCACATGGCCCTCGGCGCTCCTTGCCGCCTCCTTCAGGGGCGTGCCCTCCGCGCGGTAGTGGGCGAGGGCGCGCAGCTCGTGGCCGGGCAGCAACACCCCGTCGGCGCGCACCACGCGCCACCACGGGACGGCACTCCCGTAGAGGGACATCACCCGGCCGACCTGGCGTGGTCCCACGCGTCGTCTCCCGCCGGCCGGCGCCCCCTGCCGGCCACGCGCGCCGGTCTCATGGGTCTGGCCGGTCTCGTCGATCCCCTCGGTCTCGTCGGTCTCGCCGTCGAGCCACTCGGCGACGTCGCCGTACGTCATGACGTGCCCGGGCGGGATCCGCTCGGCGACCTCCAGGACCCGCTCGGCGTACTCCGGCAACGCGTCCGCGTACCCCTCGCGGGTGTCCTCGGCAGGGCTCTGCTCGCTCATTCGCCCCATCCTGCCGCACCCCACCGACAACGGGACGGCGAAGAGGCGCCAGGGCCACTCGCCCTCGGGCGGTGCTTCCGGCAGACTGTCCGCCCGCGCATCCGCACCCTGATGCCCCCGCGGTCCGGTGGGGCATGCCACCATCGTGCGGGCGGTGACCGGTGATACGAGACCAAGAAGAGACCATGAAGCAGCAGGGCGTGCACCCCGAAGGCGCGGAGGGCACCCCTGACGTTCCCGCGCGTCCCGGCGCCGCCCGCTCGGGCCGGGACGACACCGGCGCGGCGGACGGGAACAGCAGCCGCGCACCGCAGGAGAACGGCGAGAACGGCTCCCGCGCGACAGGCGCGGACGCCACCGGGGGCACGGGCCCGGGGGAATCCGGGGACGGGAGCCGTAACGGCTCCGGTGGCCGGGGCCAGGACGATGCCAGGGCCGCGGGTCAGGACGCCGACGCGCACGAGGACGGCGGTGCGCCCGAGGGCGACGGCTCGTCCACGGACAGCGGCGCCGCCGAGGAGCACGGTGACGATCAGCACCCGGACGCGGTGGAGGGCGACGAACCGCTGCTCCCCGCGCGCGTGCACCGCCCCTCCGACCTCATGCGGCTGCTCGTCGGCGTCCTCGCCATCGTCGTGCTGCTGGCGATCGCCGCGTTCGCGCACGGCACCACCTCGGGCCTCGAACAGGACATCAACAAGGGCACCGGGCAGGCGCCCGACCTGCTGATCAAGATCGCGGGACTGGCGTCCAGCATCGCGATCCTCCTGGTGCCGGTCGCCTTCGCGATCGAACGGCTGATCAAACGGGACGGGCTGCGGATCGCCGACGGCGTCCTGGCGGCCGTCCTCGCGCACGGGGTGACCCTCGCCACCGACCTGTGGGTCGCCCGGGCCGCCCCGGACTCCATCCAGGAGGCGCTCACCCAGCCCTCACCGGGCGACATCCACGCCCTGACCGACCCGGTCCACGGCTATCTCGCGCCGGTCATCGCGTACATGACGGCCGTCGGCATGTCCCGCAGACCCCGATGGCGTGCGGTGCTGTGGATCGTGCTGATGCTCGACGCGTTCTCGATGCTGGTCACGGGCTACACGACACCGTTCTCGATCATCCTGACGGTGCTGATCGGCTGGACCGTCGCCTACGGCACCCTGTACGCGGTCGGCTCGCCCAACGTGCGCCCCACCGGGCAGACCCTCATGGCGGGCCTCAGGCACGTCGGTTTCCACCCCGTCTCCGCCGCCCGCGAGGAGACGGTGGAGACGGAGAACGGCGACCGGGGCCGGCGCTACTTCGTCACCCTGGAGGACGGCCCACCGCTCGACGTCACGGTGGTCGACCGGGAGCAGCAGGCCCAGGGCTTCTTCTACCGGGCCTGGCGCAACCTGACTCTGCGCGGCTTCGCGACCCGCTCAAGTCTCCAGTCGCTGCGCCAGGCGCTCGAGCAGGAGGCGCTGCTGGCGTACGCGGCGATCGCGGCCGGGGCCAACGCGCCCAAGCTGATCGCCACCTCCGAACTCGGTCCGGACGCGGTGATGCTCGTCTACGAGCACACCGGCGGCCGTACGCTGGACTCGCTGGCGGACGAGGAGATCACCGACGAGCTGCTGCGCAACACCTGGCACCAGGCGCGGGCGCTGCAGTCGCGGCGCATCGCGCACCGCAGGCTGGCCGGTGACGCGATCCTGGTGGATCGTTCCGGCAGGGTGATCCTCACCGAACTGCGCGGCGGCGAGATCGCGGCCGGTGATCTGCTGTTGCGCATGGACGTCGCCCAGCTGGTCACCACCCTCGGCCTGCGGGTGGGCGCCGAGCGGGCCGTGGCCTCCGCCGTCGGTGTGCTCGGCCCGGACGTCGTCGCCGACTGCCTGCCGATGCTGCAGCCCATCGCGCTGACGCGCTCCACGCGCGGGACGCTGCGCCGGCTGGGCCGGGAGCGCGCACAGCGCGAGCGCGAGGCGGTACTGGAAGCCTCCCGGCAGGCCAAGCAGGCCCGTCTCGACGAGGCCTCCGAGACGGGCCCGGTGCTGGAGAAGCCCGACAAGAAGACGGTCCGTGCCGAGCAGCGGGCCGAGAAGCGGGCCCTGGACGAGGCTCTCGACGAGGCCCGCGAGGAGGACCTGCTCACCCAGATCCGGCACCAGGTGCTGCGGATCAGGCCCCAGGCGCCGGTGGAACCGGCCCGTCTGGAGCGGGTGCGGCCGCGCACGCTCATCAGCTTCATCGCCGGCGCGATCGGCGCGTACTACCTGCTGACGCAGCTCACGCACATCCAGTTCGGCACGCTGTTCTCGCAGGCCCAGTGGGGCTGGGTGGCCGCCGCCGTGCTGTTCTCCGCCCTCAGTTACGTGGCCGCCGCCATGGCGCTGCTGGGGTTCGTGCCGGAGCGGGTGCCGTTCCCGCGGACCGTGGGGGCTCAGGTCGCCGGGTCCTTCGTGAAGATCGTGGCGCCCGCCGCGGTCGGCGGTGTCGCCCTGAACACGCGCTTCCTGCAACGACAGGGGGTGCGCCCGGGGCTCGCGGTGGCGAGCGTCGGCGCGTCGCAGTTGTTCGGTCTGGGCTGCCACATCCTGATGCTGCTGTCCTTCGGCTACCTGACCGGCACCGAGAAGACGCCGTCGCTGTCGCCGTCCCGCACGGTCATCGCCGGTCTGCTGACGGTGGCGGTACTGGTCCTCGTGGTGACCTCCGTGCCGTTCCTGCGGAAGTTCGTCGTCACGCGCGTGAGGTCGCTGTTCGCCGGTGTCGTGCCGCGCATGCTCGACGTGCTCCAGCGGCCGCAGAAGCTGGTCACGGGCATCGGCGGCATGCTGCTGCTGACGGCCTGCTTCGTGATGTGCCTGGACGCCTCGATCCGCGCGTTCGGCGACGGCTCGACCTCGCTGAGCATCGCCAGCGTCGCCGTCGTCTTCCTCGCCGGGAACGCGCTCGGCTCCGCGGCACCCACCCCGGGCGGCGTGGGCGCGGTCGAGGCGAGCCTCACGCTCGGTCTGATCGCCGTCGGCCTCCCCAAGGAGGTGGCCGCACCGGCCGTCCTGCTGTTCCGGCTGCTGACGCTGTGGCTGCCGGTGCTGCCGGGCTGGCTCGCCTTCAACCAGCTCACCCGTCGAGGCGCCCTGTAGCCGGGCCCTCATAGGCCGGTCGCGGGCCGTACCTCCAACGGCCCGCGTCCCGCGCGCCTCGGCGCGGGCGGCGTGAGGATGGGTGCATGGCCAACCGATCCCGGCTGAGTGCCGTCGCTCTCACCACCAGCGCCGTCCTGCTGGCCGCTCTGTCGGCCGGCTGCGGCGGTGGCGCCAAGCCGGGGGATCTGACGGCACAGAAGCTGGACTGGAAGGACTGCCCGGTCCCCTCCCCGGCCGAGGGCGGCGGCGGCTCCCCCTCCCCGCTGCCCAGCGGCGCCAAGTGGCAGTGCGCCACCATGAAGGCGCCCCTCGACTGGAGCAAGCCCAAGGGCGACACCATCGACATCGCCCTGATCCGCGCGAAGGCGACCGGGGACCCCAGCCGGCGGATCGGCTCGCTCGTGTTCAACTTCGGCGGCCCCGGCGGCAGCGGCGTCAGCACACTGCCCGCCTTCGGCGCGGACTACGCCACCCTGAACACCCGCTACGACCTCGTCAGCTTCGACCCGCGCGGAGTGGGCCGCAGCGCGCCCGTGGAGTGCGAGAGCGACGCCCAGCTCGACTCGTACTTCCAGCAGGACGCGACACCCGACAACAGCGCCGAGCAGACCCAACTGGTCGACCGGACCAAGCAGTTCAACGCCGCGTGCGAGAAGAACAGCCGGAAGATCCTGCCGCACGTGCGCACCACCGACGCGGCCCGTGACATGGACCTGATGCGCCAGGTGCTCGGCGACGACAAGCTGCACTACTTCGGCATCTCGTACGGCACCGAGCTGGGCGGCGTCTACGCCCACCTGTTCCCCAAGCACGTCGGCAGGGCCGTGTTCGACGCCGTCGTCGACCCCACCGAGGACCCGGAGCAGAGCGCGCTCGGACAGACCAAGGGCTTCCAGCTCGCCCTCGACAACTTCGCGAAGGAGTGCACGGCGAAGGGCGACTGCCCGATCGGCGACACCCCGCAGGAGGTCAAGGACCGCATCGCCAAACTCCTCGACGACCTCGAGAAGAAACCGATCCCCGGGGTCTTCCCGCGCCAGCTGACCCAGACCGCCGCCACCAACGGCATCGCGCAGTCCCTGTACTCCAAGGACTTCTGGGAGTACCTGACCGAAGGGCTCCAGCAGGCGTACGAGGGCGACGGCAAGATCCTCATGCTGCTGTCCGACTCGATGAACGGGCGCAGCGAGGACGGCGAGTACAGCAACATCACCGCCGCCAACGTCGCCATCAACTGCTCCGACGAGAAGCCGCGGTACACCACGGACGACGTCCGGCGGAAGCTGCCCGAGTTCCGTGCCGCCTCGCCGGTGTTCGGCACCTACATGGCCTGGGGCATGCTCGGCTGCACCGACTGGGCGGTGCCCGGCGCCGCCGACCACCCCGACGTCAGCGCCCCCGGATCGGCGCCGATCCTCGTCGTCGGCAACACCGGCGACCCCGCCACCCCGTACGAGGGGGCGAAGAAGATGGTGGACGCGCTCGGAAAGGGCGTCGCCGTCGAGCTGACGTACAAGGGGCAGGGGCACGGGTCGTACGACAGCAAGAACAAGTGCGTGCAGAGTGCGGTGAACGACTACCTGCTGGACGGGAAGGTGCCGAAGTCCGGCACGGTCTGCTCCTAGGCCCCACGACGCCCGATACCCCTAGCTCCGCAGGAACCCACAGGTCAGAGGGTTATCCACAGGCCGCAACGGGGTGGGCCGGCTCCGCCTACCATGGCGTCAACGCCCGCCGCGGCACGACGCGGAGGGCCTGCGAGGGGGGTGCGTGCGCATGTCGCGTTTCCTGCGGTGGACGGCAGCCGTCGCCGCGGCGCTGCTGGTGGCCGGGTGTGGCGGCTCTTCGGGCGGCGGCCACGACGAGGGCAAGGGGACGGCCGGGGAGACGGGTCCGTCGGGCAAGCACACGCGGAGCGGACCGGCGTCCACGCCACCGACACTCCCCTCCTCCCTCACCTCGCAGCGGCCCGACTGGCACACCTGCAAGGCCACCGGGGACTCCACGGCGCCCGGCGACGCGTGGCGGTGCGCCACCCTGAGAGTGCCGCTGGACTGGTCGAAGCCGGACGGCACGACGATCGGCCTCGCCCTCATGCGCTCCCGGGCGACCGGAAGCAGGCGGATCGGCTCGCTGCTGTTCAACTTCGGCGGCCCCGGCGGCTCGGGCCTGTCGACGATGCCGTACTACGCGGCCACCGTCCCCAAGCTGCACGAACGCTACGACCTCGTGAGCTGGGACCCGCGCGGGGTCGGCGCAAGCGAGGGCGTGCGCTGCCGCGGCGACCGGGCCATGGAAAAGGCCGAGCAGGTGGACGCCACCCCGGACACCCCGGCCGAGGAGCGGGCCTACCTGCGGGACGCGGCGGATTTCGGCCAAGGATGCCGGAAGGCCGCCGGCGCGCTGCTGGCGCACGTCTCCACCACCGACACCGCACGCGACATGGACCTCATGCGACAGGTGCTCGGCGACCGGACGCTGCACTACTTCGGCATCTCCTACGGCACCGAACTCGGCGGTGTGTACGCCCACCTGTTCCCCCAGCGGGTCGGCCGGCTGATCCTCGACGCGGTGGTCGACCCGACCGCGGACGCGGTGGGCCACGCCGAGAACCAGACCCGCGGCTTCCAACGGGCCCTGGACGACTACCTGAAGTCCACCGGGCAGGACCCGCGGCGGGGCTCACGGAAGATAGCGGACCTGCTCCGGCGCCTCGACGCCGAGCCGCTGCGCACGTCGTCCGGACGCGGACTGACCCAGACGCTCGCGGTCACCGGCATCGTCGTGCCGCTGTACACCAAGGCCGCCTGGCCGCGGCTGACCAGCGCGCTGGACTCGGCGGAGAAGGGGGACGGTTCCCAACTGCTGGCGCTCGCGGACCAGTACGACGAGCGGGACTCCTCGGGCCACTACGGCACGACGAGCCACGCCCAGCGGGTCATATCGTGCCTGGACGACAGGCAGCGGCCCAGCCCCGCGGAGACGAAGAGACTGCTGCCGGAGTTCGAGCGGATATCGCCGGTCTTCGGTGACTTTCTCGGCTGGGACACCGCCGGCTGGTGCCACGACTGGCCGGTCCCCGGCCAGTACGACACCCCCGAGGTCAGCGCCCCGGGCGCGGCCCCCATCCTGCTGGTCGGCAACACCGGTGACCCGGCGACCCCGTACGAGGGCGCCCGCAGGATGGCCGACGAACTCGGCAAGGGCGTCGGCGTCGAACTCACCTGGAAGGGCGAGGGACACGGGGCCTACGGCAGCGGCAGCGACTGCGTGGACAACACGGTGAACGCCTACCTGCTGGAGGGAAGGCCCCCCAAGGACGGCACGGTCTGCGCCTGACGGCAGCCCCCTGGGACGACCGAAGCCCACGGCCGCTGAGGTCATCAGTGCCGTGGGCTTCGTCGGCCTCGCCGGTGGCGAGACCCGTGATCAGTAGACCGGCTTGTTCGGTTCGATCTGGTTGACCCAGCCGATGACGCCACCGCCGACGTGGACGGCGTCGGAGAAGCCCGCGGACTTCAGGACCGCGAGGACTTCCGCACTGCGGACACCCGTCTTGCAGTGCAGGACGATCTTCTTGTCCTGCGGGAGACCCTGGAGGGCGGTGCCCATGAGGAACTCGTTCTTCGGGATCAGGCGGGCGCCCGGGATGGAGACGATCTCGTACTCGTTCGGCTCGCGGACGTCGATGATCTCGATGTTCTCGCCTTCGTCGATCCACTCCTTGAGCTGCTTGGGAGTGATCGTCGAGTCGGCGGCCGCCGCCTGGGCCTCCTCGGACACGACGCCGCAGAAGGCCTCGTAGTCGATGAGCTCGGTGACGGTCGGGTTCTCGCCGCAGACCGCGCAGTCGGGGTCCTTGCGGACCTTGACCTGGCGGTAGGTCATCTCCAGGGCGTCGTAGACCATCAGGCGGCCGACCAGCGGCTCGCCGATGCCCGCGAGGAGCTTGATGGCCTCGTTGACCTGGATGGAGCCGATGGACGCGCACAGCACGCCCAGGACGCCGCCCTCGGCGCAGGAGGGGACCATGCCCGGGGGCGGGGGCTCCGGGTAGAGGCAGCGGTAGCAGGGGCCGTGCTCGGACCAGAAGACCGAGGCCTGGCCGTCGAAGCGGTAGATCGAACCCCAGACGTACGGCTTGTTCAGCAGCACGCACGCGTCGTTGACCAGGTAGCGGGTCGCGAAGTTGTCCGTGCCGTCTACGATCAGGTCGTACTGGCTGAAGATGTCCATCACGTTGTCGGCTTCCAGCCGCTCCTCGTGCAGGACCACGTTCACGTACGGGTTGATGCCCTTGACGGTGTCGCGCGCGGACTCGGCCTTGGAGCGGCCGATGTCGGACTGGCTGTGGATGATCTGGCGCTGCAGGTTCGACTCGTCGACCTCGTCGAACTCCACGATGCCGAGCGTGCCCACGCCCGCGGCGGCCATGTACATCAGCGCCGGCGAGCCCAGGCCGCCGGCGCCCACGCAGAGCACCTTGGCGTTCTTCAGCCGCTTCTGCCCGTCCATCCCCACGTCGGGGATGATCAGGTGGCGGGAGTACCGGCGGACCTCGTCTACGGTGAGCTCAGAAGCTGGCTCGACCAGGGGTGGCAGCGACACGGGGACTCCGTTGGTCGGTCAAACAGTACGGTTGTTCTCCCCGTAACACTGCCACGGCCTTTTTCATTCCGAGACACCCGTCCCGATACGCGAGACGATCTCGTCCCAGTAGCCGGGCATCGTCTCCCAGGGGTCCACCCGGCCGCCCCCGTCGGTGCGGTCCGTGAAGTAGATCGTGCCCGCTCCCTGCCAGCGCGCGACGCGCAGTGCCTCGTCCAGGTGGCCGCGGGGCACACCGTGCACGAAGTGGCAGAAGCGGTCGGGCGGGTAGTCGGCGGTCCACTCCGCGACCTGGGAGAAGCGGTAGCGGGACCAGGGGCCGCGGAAGGTGACCAGTTGGTCGGCGTTCTCGGCATAGCCAGGGTACGGGTGGCTGTCGTGGCCGAGGACGATGTGCGGGGTGCCACCGGTCGCCCGCAGCAGCTTGATCGCGCGGCGGACCTCGGGCAGCGCCTCCCGCCCGCCCGGGCTGCGGTCCAGCAGGAAGCCGTCGACCCGGTACCAGTCCAGGTGGCGCTGCGCGTCGGCGAGCAGGTCGCCGCGGGCGCGGGCGCCGTGGGTGAGGTCCAGGTGGCCGAGGACACGGACGCCCGCGTTGCGCAACCGGCCGGCGGCCTCCAGGCAGTGCGGGTCGGGGCGGGTACCGGGCCCGGCGGCGACGTTGAGCACGACCCAGTCCAGCGGGGTGCCGGGACGGGCGAGTTCGGCCCATTGGGCGGGGGCCACCAGCGGGTGCGCGTAGCCGGGGACGCCGAGGGCGGTGCGGACGCCGGTGCCGGTGGTGTCCGCTGCTGTGGTGCTGGTCAGATGCGGCATGCCGCCTCCATCCAGATGTCGGCGAGGGATTCTTCGAGGTTGATCCGGGGCCGCCAGCCGAGCCGGTCGCGTGCGGTGCGCACATCGGCCTGCTGCCAGCTGCCGCAGCCGTCCGGGTAGGGGAAGGCGACCGGGGACGCGTGGTCGGGGTCGGTGCGCGGGTGGCCGATGGCGCTGCGCAGCGGTCCGGGGGGCGCGTCGAGTTCGTGGAGGGCGCCGCCGTAGCCGGCGACCCTGGCCAGGACGGCGGCGGCGTCGCGGAGGCGGACGGCGCGGCCGGAGCCGATGTTGATGACGCCCTGGGCGGCGGAGAGTGAGGCGGCGTGCACGGCGCGGGCGACGTCGCGGACGTCGACGAAGTCACGCTGGACGCCGAGGCCGCCGAGCTTCAGTTCGCCGTCGCCGGACTGCATGGCGCGGCGCATGGCCTCGGCGAGCCGGCCGAGCGGGGAGCCGGCCGGGGTGCCGGGTCCGGCGGGTGAGAAGACGCGCAGGACGACGGCGTCGAGGCCGGAGCCGAGGACCAGTTCGGTGGCCGCGAGCTTGCTGACGCCGTAGGGCCCGCCGGGGCGGGGCACGGCGTCCTCGGCCGTGGAGGAGCCGGGCTGGCTGGGGCCGTACTCCGAGCCGCATCCGATCTGCACCAGGCGGGCGCCGCAGCCGCTGCGGCGCAGGGCCTCGCAGACGGTGGCGACGGCGACGGTGTTGTGCCGGGTGAGTTCGCGGGCGCCGCCGCGGGTGGCGCCCGCGCAGTTGACGACGACCCCGGGGTGGACCGCGTCCAGGAACCGGGTGAGCGCTCCGGGGCTGCCGGTGGCGAGGTCGAAGCGGACGTCGGCGTCGTCGCCCCGGCCGAGCGCGGTGAGCTGGACGGCGGGGTCGGCGAGCAGGCGGTCGGCGACGAAGCGGCCGATGTATCCGTTGGCTCCGATCAGCAGGACCCTCATCGGGCGGCTCCCGGGGTGTGCGCTGCGGCTGCTCCCAAGGCTCCGGACGTTCCGGGCGCTCCGGGCGCTCCGGGCGCTCCAGGTCGGGAGGTGGTCATCTGGTCTTCTCCTTCGAAGGGGTGAGGCGGTTGCCTCCGGCGGTGGGCCGGGCTCCCGGGTGCTGCCACGCGCCCGGGGCGGGTGGTGGCCGGCTCGGTCCGTCCGGTGGCGGAAGGTTCACTCGGGTGCTCCCGCGGGCGCGTGGGCCGAGGCCCGGGTGAGCGTGCGCAGAGCGTGCACCAGCAGCGTCAGGGCCGCCGCCGCGCAGGCCGGCGTGGGGACGGCGGCCGCGCCCCAGGCGCCTTCCAGGGCGCGGACGGGGGCCGCCAGGACGGCGCAGCCGGGCAGCCGGGCGGCGAGGACCAGGGCCAGGGCCACGGTCTCGGCGACCGCCGCGGCGCCGAGGGCAAGGGCGGGTGCGTGCCGGTGCTGGTGCACGACGAGCAGGCGGGCGAGCAGGAGCAGCGCGCCCAGGGTGAGGCCCTGCGGGTAGGCGGCGCTCTGGTGCAGGACGGTGCCGCACAGGGCGAGCAGGCCGGTGAGGGCACCGAGGAACAGGACGAACGTGCCGGTCAGCAAGGGGCGGGCGGCGGCCGTGAAGTCTTCGAGGCCCCGGCTTCCGGCGAGTTTGCGCCGGGCTCCGGCGGTGAGCAGGTGGGCGCACCAGGCGGCCGGGGCGCAGGCCAGGGCGAGCGCCAGGGCGGGCGCGGTGGTCACCGGCCAGGGGCCGTCGGGGGCGCCGGTGGGCGGGGCGGCGGGCCCGCCCGCGATGAGGGCGCGCAGGAGGCCGTCGCCGAGCAGGGCGTACCCGAGCAGCCAGAGGGTGCACAGACGGGTGCCGGGTGCGGTGCGCCAGGAGGGTGTGCCGGACGCGGCGGCGAGGGGGCCGCGGCGCAGGGCTACGCGGACGGCGAGGGCGACGGCGAGGAGTCCGCCGAGGGCGACCGGCGTGCGGAGCTGGCCGTGGGTGAGGCGCAGTCCGGTCACGAGGGCCGTGGCGAGCGCACCGGGCAGGAGGGTGAGCAGGACCCAGCCGATCCGGACGGGTGGCAGGCGCGGCGGCTCGGGCCGGGGCCGGGGGGCACCGTCGCGGGGCACGCGCGCGTACAGCTCCTCGGCGAGCGAGAAGACGTCGCGGTGCCGGAAGCGGGCGGCGGTGCGGTCGGTGACCCCTTGCGCCTCGAGTCCGGCGGCGATCTCCAGGGGGTCGACGGCCCGCTCGCACAGGTCCCGGTGGTGGTGCAGCAGGGTCTTCACGGGGTCGCCCGCGCCGCGCCGCAGGGGCTTTCTGCGTCCCTTCCGCGGCTCGGAACCGGCTCCGGGTCGGATCTCGGCGTCGGGGACGGACTCCCGCCGGGTCTCGGCGCCGGACACGGACCCGAACGTGCTTGCCGCCGCCGGCGCTCCGGACGCGTGCACGGTCTCGCCCGCGAACACGTCCCCGGGGACGGATGCGGCCCCCGGTAAGGCCCCGGCTCCGGTTCCGTGCGGGCCGCCGGCTCCGGACACGCCCCCGCCCCCTGGCAGAGAGCCCACC
>NZ_JAJSZC010000102.1:0-26185 GCF_036815105.1 Streptomyces sp. IBSBF 3136 | reverse complement strand
GCGCCGTACGACGCCGACCGGCCCGCCCGCCGCCCGCGCCGCGACCTGCCCTTCGCGGACGCGACGACCCCGAAGCAGATGACCGCTGCCACCACCACCACGAAGACGGTGCCCATGGCGTCACCTTCTTTCCGTTCCCCCGGTTTCCGGCCCCCCGTGGGCCGCGGTGAACGGGGGATGCCCGGCCCCCGGGACACCGAAAGCAGAGTTGAGGAACTTCAGAGGGTTCTTCCACGCCAACGGCCCCTGACCTGCGGAAAAGGACAGATCAGGGGCCATCGCCGTCTTACTGGGCCGTCCAGGGCCCGTGACCTTCCCGCCAGGCAAGGTGCGGCTCGAAGGACGGGCACACGTCGCCGGCCATCAGAAGCTCCGCCCGACTAAGACCATCGCTTGGTGATCGTCGCTGGAGACTCCGGGGCCGCCCACACCTGGATACGGATCTTCTCAGTGGTCTCGGGGCTCTCGTCGGAGTCGACGCCGGCCTGAGCTGCCCGAGCCAGGTTGCTCCGGGACACACGGACGCGGTTCCAGCCTGCCGCGACTTCGAACGTAGCCGCATCGGGGGCGTAGTCCGTGCAGCCCAGAACCATCAGGCGACCCGACGACACATCGAGGCCGGCCTCGACGACGTGATCGAACTCCGAGCTGTCATCACTCGGCTCCTGAGGCAGGACGACCACGGTGACGGATACGTCGACATTGACCACCGTGCCGATACCCAGCGCGTCCTGTGCAACCGCGAGGTGATCGGCGACGGCCTGGTCCGTCCACGCGTCGCTCAGATCACCGTCCGAATCCGCATCAGCTACGCGTATCTGGAAGTAGTCGGCGAAGAGGGTGAGCTCTGTCGTGGTCGTCATGGCGGCAGAGTGCCATGCAGCACTGACCACCGGAGATGCGATAGCCGTCCACGCTACGGACCGGACGGCGCCCAGTCGGCGTGTCCTTCCTGACGGCGAAGTCGCCCGGACGATCACGCCGCAGCCAAGCACCCCTCAGCGACCGTCGCGCCCATGGTTCGCGTCGAGGGGGCACACCGAGAGCCCCGCCCGGGCCGTCTCTGGGCCGTCCGAGGGCGGCCGACGACGACAGACGGCCACAGTCGACGACAGCGCTTCCCTGCTCAGCGGCGGTGGTTCGGTATCGGCACCGGCGCCCCTCGGCGAAGCACGGTTGAGGAACTCCGGAGCTTGGGCGCAGGATGGCCGGCATGACCTCCACCGCGCGTCCGCACCTGAACCGCCGGCTTGCCGAGTTCGGGACGACGATCTTCGCCGAGATGTCCGCCCTCGCCGTGGCGACCGGGTCGATCAACCTGGGGCAGGGCTTTCCCGACACCGACGGTCCCGAGGAGGTGCGGGAGGCGGCGGTGCGCGCGCTGCGCGACGGCCGCGGCAACCAGTACCCGCCGGGCCCGGGCGTCCCCGAGCTGCGCACCGCGGTCGCCGCGCACCAGCTGCGCCGCTACGGCCTGTCGTACGACCCGGACACCGAGGTCCTGGTCACGGCGGGCGCCACGGAGGCCATCGCTGCCTCG
The DNA here is from genome assembly GCF_036815105.1 of Streptomyces sp. IBSBF 3136. Classification (NCBI taxonomy): domain Bacteria; kingdom Bacillati; phylum Actinomycetota; class Actinomycetes; order Kitasatosporales; family Streptomycetaceae; genus Streptomyces; species Streptomyces sp. IBSBF 3136. The sequence goes on along the minus strand of NZ_JAJSZC010000102.1, from coordinate 24,645 downwards.
CTGCTGGCGCTCCTGGAGCCCGGGGACGAGGTGGTGGCCCTGGAGCCCTACTACGACTCCTACGCCGCGAGCATCGCCATGGCGGGCGGCAGGCGGGTGCCGGTGACCCTGCGGCCGGACGGCGGCCGTTTCCGGCTCGACCTCGACGAACTGCGCGCGGCCGTCACGGACCGCACCCGGCTGCTGCTGATCAACACCCCGCACAACCCAACCGGCACGGTCCTCACCCGCGCCGAGCTGGCCGCGATCGCCGCACTGGCGGTGGAGCGCGATCTGCTGGTGGTGACGGACGAGGTCTACGAGCACCTGGTCTTCGACGAGGCGGAGCACCTGCCGCTGGCCGCGTTCCCCGGGATGCGGGAGCGGACGGTGACGATCGGTTCCGCGGGCAAGACCTTCTCGTTCACGGGCTGGAAGGTCGGCTGGGTGACGTCGTCGCCCGAGCTGGTGACCGCCGTCCGCTCCGCCAAGCAGTTCCTGACGTACGTCGCCTCCGGCCCCTTCCAGTACGCGGTGGCGGAGGCGCTGGCGCTGCCTGAGTCGTACTTCGAGGGCTTTCGCCGGGACATGCGCGCCCGCCGGGACATCCTCGCGGAGGGGCTGATCGGGGCCGGATTCGAGGTCTTCCGGCCCGCGGGCACCTACTTCGTCACGACCGACATCCGCCCGCTCGGCGAGAAGGACGGCCTCGCCTTCTGCCGCGCCCTGCCGGAGCGGGCCGGCGTGGTGGCCATCCCCAACGCGGTGTTCTACGACGACCGGGAGGCGGGGTCGCCGTTCGTACGGTTCGCGTTCTGTAAGCGCGAGGAGGTGCTCCGGGAGGCCGCCGAGCGGCTGCGGCGGCTGTGACCGGGGTCTGGGGGCGGCGCCCCCAGACCTGAGCGGGCCCGGTTACTCCCCGTCGTCCTCGGGCTCCTCGGAGTCGTTGACCTCCTGCTCGAGACCGAGCTGCTCGACCAGCCACTTGTCGAACTCGATCGCGGCCCGCACCCAGCTGACCGTGGAGGAGACGAAGTGGTTCAGGTCGACGCCGGTGCCGATCAGCATCTGGGCCTCGCCGATGAGGCGGACCGTGCCGTCGTCGTGGGTGTGGGTGTACACCTTGGGCCACAGGGTGCGGCGGTTCCAGTCGTCGAGGGACTCCAGCAGCTGGGCCTTCTCGTCGATCTTGTGCGGCCGGTCGTAGAACGTCCGCACCGAGAAGACCGCCTGCTCGTCCTCCCCGCGGAACATGAAGTACGTGCGGAACTGCTCCCACGGAGCCGCGAGGTCACCCTCCTCGTCGACGACGTACTTCAGCTCCATCTGGTCGAGGAGCTGCTTCACGAGGTCCTGATCCGGGACGACGGGGCCGGCCGGTCCCTGCGGCTGCGGTTCGGGCTGGCCCCCGAAGTTCGGGATCGAGGACGGGTCGATGCTCACTGTTTTTCCCTTCATGCGGATTCCGCCATCCTCCCCCAGAGGGGGAGGGGGGTGGCAAGCCCCGGCCCCCCCGTGTCAGCCGAGGGCTGACACGGGTCACACGAGCGCCGGGGCGCCACCGGGTCCGCGTACCCCCGACTAGAGCGTCTTGCCCGTATCCGGGCCCACCAGCAGGCCCTCGCCGAAGCGGTCCACACGGACCGTGTCGCCGTCCTTGATCTCGCCGGACAGGATCTCCTTGGCGAGCCGGTCGCCGATCGAGGTCTGCACCAGACGGCGCAGCGGACGGGCGCCGTAGGCCGGGTCCATCCCCTCCTCGGCGAGCCAGGCCAGCGCCTCGGGGGTGACGTCCAGCGTGAGGCGCCGCTCGGCCAGCCGCCTGGCCAGCCGGCCGATCTGGAGCTGCGCGATCCGCTCCAGCTCGGGCTTGGTGAGCGCGGAGAAGACCACGAAGTCGTCGAGCCGGTTCAGGAATTCCGGCTTGAAAGAGGCCCTGACGACCTCCAGGACCTGTTCCCGCTTCTCCGCCTCGCTGGTGACCGGGTCGACCAGGTACTGGCTGCCCAGGTTGGAGGTGAGCACCAGGATGGTGTTGCGGAAGTCGACCGTACGGCCCTGCCCGTCGGTGAGCCGTCCGTCGTCCAGCACCTGGAGCAGGACGTCGAAGACCTCGGGGTGCGCCTTCTCGATCTCGTCCAGCAGCACCACGCTGTACGGGCGCCGGCGGACCGCCTCGGTGAGCTGGCCGCCCTCCTCGTAGCCGACGTAGCCGGGAGGCGCGCCGACCAGCCGGGCCACGGTGTGCTTCTCGCCGTACTCCGACATGTCGATGCGGACCATGGCCCGCTCGTCGTCGAAGAGGAAGTCGGCGAGCGCCTTGGCGAGTTCGGTCTTGCCGACGCCGGTCGGGCCGAGGAAGAGGAAGGACCCGGTCGGCCGGTCCGGGTCGGCGATGCCGGCGCGCGAGCGCCGGACGGCGTCGCTCACCGCGCGCACCGCCTCGCCCTGGCCGATGAGCCGCCTGCCCAGCTCGTCCTCCATGCGCAGCAGCTTCTGCGTCTCGCCCTCCATCAGGCGGCCGGCCGGGATGCCGGTCCAGGCGGCGACCACGTCGGCGATGTCGTCGGGACCGACCTCCTCCTTGACCATGGTGTCGCGGGCGACCTCCTCCTCGGCCTCGGAGGCGGCCTCCAGCTCCTTCTCCAGCTCCGGGATCTCGCCGTACAGCAGCTTGGCGGCGGTGTCGAAGTCGCCGTCGCGCTGGGCGCGTTCGGCCTGGCCGCGCAGGTCGTCCAGGCGCTCCTTCAGCTCACCGACCCGGTTGAGGGACTCCTTCTCCTTCTCCCAGCGGGCGGTCAGGCCGCGCAGCTCCTCCTCCTTGTCGGCGAGGTCGCGGCGCAGCTTGTCCAGGCGTTCGCGGGAGGCCGGGTCGGTCTCCTTGGCGATCGCCAGCTCCTCCATCTTCAGCCGGTCCACGGAGCGCTGGAGTTCGTCGATCTCCACCGGCGAGGAGTCGATCTCCATGCGCAGCCGGGAGGCCGACTCGTCCACCAGGTCGATGGCCTTGTCAGGCAGGAAGCGGGAGGTGATGTACCGGTCGGACAGGGTCGCGGCGGCCACCAGCGCGCTGTCCGCGATCTGCACCTTGTGGTGGGCCTCGTAGCGGCCCTTGAGGCCGCGCAGGATGGCGACGGTGTCCTCGACGGACGGCTCGGCGACCAGCACCTGCTGGAAGCGGCGCTCCAGGGCCGGGTCCTTCTCGATCCGCTCGCGGTACTCGTCCAGCGTGGTCGCGCCGACCATGCGCAGCTCGCCGCGGGCCAGCATCGGCTTGAGCATGTTGCCCGCGTCCATGGCGGAGTCGCCGCCGGCCCCGGCGCCCACGACGGTGTGCAGCTCGTCGATGAAGGTGATGATCTGCCCGTCGGAGTCCTTGATCTCGGCGAGCACGGCCTTCAGCCGTTCCTCGAACTCGCCGCGGTACTTCGCGCCGGCGACCATCGCGCCGAGGTCGAGCGCGACCAGCCGCTTGTCGCGCAGGGACTCGGGCACGTCGCCCTTGACGATCCGCTGGGCGAGCCCCTCGACCACGGCGGTCTTGCCGACGCCGGGCTCGCCGATGAGGACGGGGTTGTTCTTGGTACGGCGGCTCAGCACCTGCACGACCCGCCGGATCTCCTGGTCCCGGCCGATGACCGGGTCGAGGCGCCCCTCGCGGGCGGCGGCGGTGAAGTCGGTGCCGAACTTCTCCAGTGCCTTGTACTGGCCCTCGGGATCGGCGGTGGTCACGCGGCGTCCTCCCCTGGCCTTGCGAAAGGCCTCTTGCAGCTTCCTGGCGTCGGCGCCCTGCGCCTTGAGCACCTCGCCGGCCGCCCCGCCCTTGGCGGCGATGCCGATGAGCAGGTGCTCGGTGGACAGGTACTCGTCACCGAGTTCCCCGGCCCGTTCGGTGGCGTCCGCGATCACGGCGAGCAGCTCGCGGTTGGGCTGCGGGGGCGCGACGGTGGAGCCGGTCACGCTGGGCAGCCCGGCGAGGACGCGCTCGGCGCCGGAGCGCACGGCCGCCTGGTCGGCCTCCACGGCGGCGAGCAGGTCGGTGATGTTCTCGTTGTCCTGCCCCGCGAGCAGAGCGAGGAGCAGGTGCGCGGGCGTGAGGTCCGGGTGTCCCTCGGTCAGCGCCCGGTTGCCGGCGGCGTTGATCGCGTCCCGGCTCCTGTTGGTCAGCTCGGCGTCCACGTGTCGGTTCTCCTCCTCGGCTTCGGCCCCGCGGCCGTGTCTCCCACTTCTCCCACTGCTGCTGACTTGCCCAGCATACGCAAAGTTGAGTCTATTCCACTCAAGGTGGGGATTGCAGCTTCCTGCGGTTAGGTTTCGGAACCATGGCCACGCACTCCCAGGACCCGACTTCCCCGGACGAGCCCTATCTCGCTTTCTGGCGGGAGCGGCATCTGTGCACCCTGACGACCCTGCGCCCCGACGGCAGCCCGCACGTGGTGCCGGTGGGGGTGACGTACGACCCCGAGGCGGGGCTGGCCAGGGTGATCACCAGCCGGACCAGCGCGAAGGTCGCCCATGTCCTCGCGGCCGGCGCCGCGGGCGGGCGGGTCGCGGTGTGCCAGGTGGACGGCCGGCGCTGGGCCACGCTGGAGGGCCGGGCGCGGGTGAGCGCGGCCCCGGAGCGGGTGGCGGAGGCGGTGCGGCGCTATGCCGAGAGGTACCAGCGCCAGCCCCGGGAGAACCCGGCCCGGGTGGTGATCGAGATCGAGTTGGAGCGGGCGTTCGGGCACGGTTGAGACCGGCGCCGGGACGGGGCGGTCAACCGGTTGGTTTCGGCCACCGTGACAGCGCTTCCATGCGCAGAAATGTCATCACAAACTGCAGCGGCGTCACCGTGTTCAGGTCACGGTGACGCCGCTGCGGGGGGAAGCACCTGAGCGATCTTTTACGACGGGGGAATCGCGTCAGGCACTGCGGGGGGTGGCCGAAATGGTCCTTACGTCCGAGACTTCCGGTTCTGTCAGCCGGTGGTCCCGTTGGTCCAGATTCACAAAGATCATGCCGTACCGTACGGCGCACCGCACGGGCTGCGGCGCCCCACGGGGCTTGCGCAGGCACCGGTACGCCCGTACGTCCTCCTCGTCGTCGCGGGTGACGACGACCGGCTCGCCGAACACGGTCACCATCAGCGAGTCACCACTGTGGGGGATGGCGGTGACCAGGTCGATGAAGTGCCAGCCCGAGCGGTACGCGGTGGCCATCTCACGACGGAAGGACCGGTCGTCGGGCGGGGTGGTCATGCCGGCCGCCCCGACGCCTGGAGGTGTGTGCTCTGCCCCCAACCGGTGTCCGTCGGCGTGGCGACGACGACTCCCGTCGGCTCACTGGCGCCCCAGCCGGTGTCCAGCTTGGCCACGCCGATCGCCTGCGCCGTCCCCGCCCCAGCACCGAAGACCACGGCCGCAGAGAAGGCAACGGCAAGCGCCGATCGAAGCATTCTCTTGTACATAGTCGGCTTCGTCCTCACTCAACGAGTTTCCTTCCCCCGTGCCACGAAGACGATGGCTCATTCAGGCACGTCAATGCCACAGGGGCGATGCATCATGTTCCTGCATGTTCAGGACCCTGGGGGGTGGAGATTTGCCGAACAATGACCCAAAAGGGGCACATCAGCACGCGATAACCGATCTCTGTGAGGAGGGGACACAGCTCTACGCCAGCGCGCTGAGCACCGGCCGGATCGCTCGCGCCGAGATCGAGGACGCCCCCTGCCTCCTCGAGTTCGCTCTGCTGCACCCGGATCCTGACGACGAGAAGTGGCTGCGGCCGGTTCCGCCGGCCGTCGCGCTGGCCCAGCGACTGCACCCGCTCGAACGGGAGATCCTGGACCGGCGCCGGTTCTCCATCGAACTGACCGAATCCTTCGAGCCATTCATGGCGCTCAGCGCGCTGGCACCCGCCCCCACCCACGCCATCACGGTGCTCGAGGGCTCCGACCGGATCAACGCGGCGCTCAATCTCGCCACGGCCGAGTGCCGGCACGAGGTCCTGACCGTGCAGCCGGGCGGCGGGCGCAGCGAGCAGATCCTCAAGCAGGCCCTCGAACGGGACCGGCCGCTCATGGAGCGCGGGGTGAGCATGCGCACCCTCTACCAGCACACCGTCCGGCACAGCCTGGGCACCATGGCGTACGTGGACGTCATGTCCCGCGGCAAGGTCGAGATACGCACGCTGGAGGAGCTGATCGGGCGGCTCATCATCTGCGACGCGACCGTCGCCTTCGTCCCGGCCCACGACGACCAGCAAGTCGCCCTCGAACTGCGCCACCCCGGCCTCGTCAAGTACCTGATCAAGGTGTTCGAGCACCTCTGGCGCCGCGCCACCCCGCTGCGCGAGGAAGTGCCCTACGAGCCCGCCCGCGACGGCATCACCGGCGTCCAGCACTCCATCGCCAAACTCCTGGTCGAGGGCCACGTCGACGAGGCGATAGCCCGCCGCCTGGGCATGAACGTGCGCACCTGCCGCGCCCACATCGCCAAGCTCGCCCAGGCGCTCGGCAGCGGCAGCCGGGCCCAGCTCGGCTACCTCATCGCCCAGTCCGGGCTCCTGGAACAGGACGTGTCGGGGCCCGGGCACACCGACCGCCACTGAGCGGAGCCCACCACGCGGCGCCGCCCGGCACCCGGCCACGCCGCCCGGCACCGGACCGTCCGGCACCCGGCCACGCCGTCCGGCACCGGACCGCGCCGATGACGGCTCCAGGACACCCTCCCCCGGCTGCATCACCTCCCGGCCGCCGCCACCGGCCCGGTAGGCCCCCGTCCGGCCCGGACGGACGGGCCGGCCCCGTAGGGGGCCGCGGCACGGCGGCAACCGCCCCAGCGCCCCGCGCACGTCGGCGACCGCCCCAACGCCCCTGTACGGCCCACAGGGCGCCGACGGCGGCACCGGGGCGCCTGCCCCGGCTCACCGCCTCCTGGCCGCCGCCACCGGCCTCAGAGGGGCCCGCACGGGTAAGGGGCGGCCGGCTCGGTCCTCGGGGGGTGTCCGGCGCCGCCGGGGGTTCCTCGTGGCGAGGGTGGGAGCCGGGCCCCGGCCGGCCCGCTCAGCGGACGCCCGGGGATTCCTGGTCGGGGAGTCTGAGTGCGGGCGGCGGCGCCGGCGAGGCGGTGCGCGGGGGGCCGTCCAGGCCCACCTGGGCGATGCGGACGCCGAGTTGGGTACGGCTGGCCGCGCCCAGGGTGTCCGAGAGGCGGGCGATGTGGGCCCGGCAGGTGCGGACACTGATGCCGAGCCGCTCGGCGATCACCGCGTCCTGGTGCCCCTCCGCCAGCAGCGCGGCGATGGAGCGCTCGCGGTGCGAGATGCCCTCGATGCCGGTGTCGGGCAGGGGCGCGGTCAGCGGCAGCGCGAGCCGCCACAGCCGCTCGAAGACCGTCACCAGGTACTCGACCAGCGCCGGGTGACGCAGCTCCAGGGCCATCGTGCGCTCGGCGTTGGCGGGGATGAAGGCGACCGTGCGGTCGAAGAGGATCAGCCGGTCGATGACCTCGTCCAGAGTGCGGGCCTCGACCGTGTCACCCATCAGCTCCAGGTAGTTGAGCAACCCCTGCCCGTGCCGGGCCACGTGGGTGTACAGGTCGCGCATGCGCACGCCGCGGCCGCGCAGGGCCAGCGCCCGGTGCAGCCCCTCGGTCAGCTCGGCCTCGCGCCGGATGCCGCCGGGCTGCACGGTGAGCACCTCGCTCGTGCACGCCTCGGTCGCCTCGTCCATCGCGGCCTGGATGCGGGAGAGCCCGTCCAGCACGCGGATGGCGGTGCCCTCACCCGGCGCCGACAGCGCCTGGAGCCGGCGGCCGAGACCGGCGTACCACTCGAAGGCGCTCACCGCGGAACCCACCCGCCGCTGGCTCTCCCTGACCTCGTCGTAGACCCCGCGCAGCAGCCGGGTCATGACCTCCTGCGGGGAGGTCGGCACCAGCCAGTCCATGTCGTCCGGGTCCGGGTGCAGCAGCGCCAGCTCCAGCAGGCAGGGCACCCGTTCCGCGTCCGTGCGCGGCACCCGTCCCCGCCGTACGGCCCGGGAGTACACGCGGTCCCCGGCGTCGCACAGTCGGTCGGCACCGTGTGGATGCTCCTCCGCCCCGCGCCCGGCCATCGCCCATTCCACCCCCGGTTTGCTGCCACTTCCGCAGCGCAACTATGCGCGGCCGGGACCGGGTCCGCAACAAGGCTCGGTCCGCCGAGGGGACGGTGATCAGGTGGTTCGTCCTGGTATCGGCCGGCCTCCGCCCGTCGCGTCGCAACAAGCTGATGGTGGTGGCCAGAACGTCACACAGGCTTCGTCGGTCCCGCTTCCCCCGGGTGCCGCAGCACCCGGAGAACGTGCCGGTGGCCACCGCGCCACGCGCCGCCCGTGCGGCTCGGCGGCTACTTCAGGCCGGCGGCGGCGCAGGCCGCCTTGTACTTGGGGGTGCAGATCTCGTCGACCGTGTAGATGCCGTCGGCGATGACCGTGTCCTTGATGCGGTTCTTGGTCAGGGCGCTCACCTGGACCAGCTTGGACGGGATGGCCTTGTCGGTCGGGCTGTCGACGTGGTCCTGGGTGAGGGCGTCGAACTGGATGTCCTTGCCCTGCACCTTGGTGACGGCCATCTGCGCGGCGGCCTCGGCCTCGTCCGGGTAGGACTTGTACACGCTCATGTACTGCTCGCCGGCGAGGATCCGCTGGACGGCGTCCAGTTCGGCGTCCTGGCCGGTGATCGGCGGCATCGTGGTGACACCGGCCGCCTTCAGGGCATTGATGACACCGGCCGCCATGCCGTCGTTGGCCGCGTACACCGCGGAGATGTTGCTCTTGCCGATCTTGGCGATCGCCTGGGTCATCCTCGCCTGCGCGATCTCCGGCTTCCAGTCCTTGGTGTCCCAGCTGTCGGCGATCGTGACCTTGCTGTTGAGCTCGGAGAGTGCGCCCTCCTTGAACTGCTTGGCGTTCGGGTCCGTCGGCGAGCCGTTCACCATGACGACCTTGTCGGAGGTGCCGACGCCCGAGCCCAGCGCGTCCAGCAGGGTGCGGGCCTGCACCTCGCCGACCAGTTCGTTGTCGAAGGAGATGTAGGCGTCGATCGGGCCCTCGGCCAGCCGGTCGTAGGCGATGACCGGGATGCCCGCGTCCTTGGCCTTCTTCACCTCGCCGACGATGGCGTGCGAGTCGACCGCGTCCAGCAGGATGATGTCGACCTTGTCGTCGATCATCTGCTGCATCTGGCCGGCCTGCCGGGCGGCGTCCGCGTCGGCGTTGGCGTACTGGACGTGGCCCTTCTTGTGGGTCAGCTCCGAGACCTGGTTCTTGATGATGGGGTAGTCGAACTTGTCGTAGCGGGTGTTCGCCTTCTCCGGCAGCAGGAGCCCGATCGTGACGTCGTCCCCCTTCGTCGGCGTCGCGCTCGCGCCGTCGCCCGTAGCGTCCAACACGCCGCAGCCGGCGAGCGAAAGGGTCATCGTGGACGCGGCCACGGACATGGCTATACGACGCATTCGGGGGCTCACTTCAGGTGCGTTCCGGACTTGGGTGCTGCTTTACGACCCAGGTGTCTGAAAAGACAACTTGGACCCGACACCCGGCGTCAAGCGGAACTACTTAACGAGTGCGCAACAGCACGCTCCGCTGCACCTGTGGAGGAGGAGCGGAATCCCCTCCAAACAGTCTTTACGGACCCTTCACCCAATGGGAGTTCACGGGGAGGCAAAGATCCGTACAACCAAATCCAAACCAGGCGAGTCGTGCTGACCGGCGGCCGCGGGCCGCATCTCCGACTCGACCACAGGACCGAATGAACCCAGCCAGCCGCGTAACGGCCACGGCCGTCACGCTCCCTGCCGCAGGACCCTGCGGAGCGCGGCCGCCGGCCCCGCCTTTGCCGCGCCGAAGTGCCTCACCGAACCGGCATGTGACGACTGAGCCGCCGGACACACGAGAGGGGCCCGGAACGGATCCGGGCCCCTCTCGTCCGCGCCGACGGGTCGGTGCGTCAGTCGTTCTGCGGCCGCTTCGGCCGCCACACCACCAGTGCGCTGGTCTGCTGGACCTCCTGATACGGGACCAGGTCCCGGCGGTAGGAGGCATGGACGGCCGCCTCCCGCTGCCGCATCGCGGCCGCCGCGCCGTCGAGCGCCGACTGGAGTTCGGCGACCCGGGACTGGAGGGCGGCCACCTGGTTCTCCAGTTCGATGATGCGCTTGATGCCGGCCAGGTTGATGCCCTCGTCCTGCGACAACGCCTGCACCTGGCGAAGCAGTTCGATGTCACGGGCCGAGTAGCGGCGGCCCCGTCCGGCCGTGCGGTCGGGCGAGACCAGACCCAACCGGTCGTACTGGCGCAGCGTCTGCGGGTGGAGTCCGGAGAGCTGGGCCGCCACCGAGATGACGTAGACCGGGGTCTCCTCGGTCAGTTCGTACGGGTTACGCCGACGGCCGGATGTGTCCATGGGGCGCTCAATCTCCCTTCGCGGCCTCGAACAACTCCGCCCGCGGGTCCTCGCCCGCGGTCGCCTCGCGGTACGCCTCCAGTGCGTCACGAGCCTTCCCCGACACGTCCTTGGGGACACTCACCTCGACGGTGATCAGCAGATCGCCGCGGGTGCCGTCCTTGCGGACCGCGCCCTTGCCCCGCGCCCGCATGGTGCGGCCGTTGGGGGTGCCGGGCGGCAGCTTCAGGGTGACGGCGGGGCCGCCCAGGGTCGGGACCCGGACCTCGCCGCCGAGCGCGGCCTCGGTGAACGTCACCGGCACGGTCACGGTGAGGTTGTCGTCCTTGCGCCCGAACACCGGGTGTGTGCCGACGTGCACGGCGACGTAGAGATCGCCCGCCGGACCGCCCCGCTCGCCGGGCGCGCCCTTGCCGCGCAGCCGGATCCGCTGCCCGTCGGTGACCCCGGCCGGGATGCGGACCTGCATGGTGCGGGACGACTTGGCGCGGCCGCTGCCCTTGCACTCCAGGCAGGGGTGCTCGGCGATCAGCCCGCGGCCCTTGCAGTCGGGGCAGGGGTCGGTGAGCGAGAACCCGCCGCCCGAGCCCCGGGCGACCTGTCCGGTGCCGACGCAGGTCGGGCACACCCGGGGGGTGCCGTTCTTGTCGCCGGTGCCGGAGCAGGCCTTGCAGGGCGCCTGGGAGGACATCCGAAGGGGCACCGTGGCGCCCTCGATGGCCTCCGTGAAGCTCAGCGTGACCTCGGACTCGATGTCCTGGCCGCGCCGCGGCTGGGTACGGGTGCCGGTGCCGGTGGTACCGCCCCGGTTGAACAGGCCACCGAAGACGTCACCGAGTCCGCCGCCGAAGCCGCCTCCGCTCTGGGCGTTGCCCCCGAAGAGGTCGCCGAGGTCGAAGTTGAAGTTGCCGCCGGCGCCGCCCGGCCCGGGGCGGAAGCCACCGTTGCCGAACAGGGCGCGCGCCTCGTCGTACTCCTTGCGCTTCTTGGGGTCGCCGAGGACGTCGTTCGCCTCGGAGATCTCCTTGAAGCGCTCCTCCGCCTTGACGTTTCCCTTGTTGGCGTCCGGGTGGAACTCGCGGGCGAGCTTCCGGTACGCCTTCTTGATCTCGGCCTCGGTGGCGTCCTTGGGGACGCCGAGGACCTTGTAGTAGTCCTTCTCGATGAAGTCCTTGGTGCTCATCCCCGACGTCCCTCCTTCCTGTCCTCGGTGATTACGTCAGCCCTCCTCCGGGCCACCGTTCTCCTTGTCGTCGGCCGCCGCGTTCTCCTCGGCTTCCTCGGCCTTGACGGTCTGCGCGCCGGGCTGCGGTTCGGCGACGGCCACCCGCGCGGGGCGGATGGTGCGCTCACCGATGCGGTACCCGGGCTGCAGGATGGCCACGCACGTGGTCTCGGTGACGTCCGGCGCGTAGCTGTGCATCAGGGCCTCGTGGATCGTCGGGTCGAAGGGCTCGCCCTCCTTGCCGAACTGCTGAAGGCCCATCTTGGCCGCGACGGTCTCCAGCGACTCGGCCACCGACTTGAAGCCGCCGACCAGTTCGCCGTGTTCCCGCGCCCGGCCGATGTCGTCGAGCACGGGAAGGAGCTCGGTCAGGAGGTTCGCGATGGCGATCTCCTTGACCGCGACCCGGTCGCGCTCGACCCGTCGGCGGTAGTTCTGGTACTCGGCCTGGAGCCGCTGGAGGTCAAGCGTGCGCTCGCTGAGTGCCGTGCGCACCTGGTCCAGCTGGGCCACCAGGCCCGCGTCTGCGTTTACGTCCCCGGCCGGGGCCGCCCCCTCGTCGGGAGCGGCCTTCGACTCGGCGTCGTCGGGGGTCGCGCCGGAGGGGACGTCGGGCTTCTCCTCGAAGCCCGGGGTCTCCTCCGTCACGCGGCACCGTCCTTGCGCTCGTCGTCGACGATCTCGGCGTCGACGACGTCGTCGTCGGCCTTCGGGGCCTCACCGGCACCGCCAGCCGCCGCCTGGGCACCCTGGGCGTCGGCGTACATGGCCTGGCCCAGCTTCTGCGAGACGGCCGCGACCTTCTCGGTGGCGGTGCGGATCTCGGCGGTGTCCTCGCCCTTGAGCGTCTCCTTCAGCTCGGCGATCGCGCCCTCGACCTCGGTCTTGATCTCGCCCGGGACCTTGTCCTCGTTGTCCTTGAGGAACTTCTCGGTCTGGTAGACGAGCTGCTCGCCCTGGTTGCGGGTCTCGGCGGCCTCGCGGCGGGCGTGGTCCTCCTCCGCGTACTTCTCGGCCTCCTGGCGCATGCGGTCGACCTCGTCCTTCGGCAGCGAGGAGCCGCCGGTGACGGTCATCTTCTGCTCCTTGCCCGTGCCCAGGTCCTTCGCGGTCACGTGCATGATGCCGTTGGCGTCGATGTCGAAGGCGACCTCGATCTGCGGGACGCCACGCGGCGCCGGCGGCAGACCGGTCAGCTCGAACATGCCGAGCTTCTTGTTGTACGCCGCGATCTCGCGCTCACCCTGGTAGACCTGGATCTGCACGGACGGCTGGTTGTCCTCGGCCGTCGTGAAGATCTCGGACCGCTTGGTCGGGATCGTGGTGTTGCGCTCGATGAGCTTGGTCATGATGCCGCCCTTGGTCTCGATGCCGAGGGACAGCGGGGTCACGTCGAGGAGCAGGACGTCCTTGACCTCACCCTTGAGGACACCGGCCTGGAGGGCGGCGCCGATGGCGACGACCTCGTCCGGGTTCACACCCTTGTTGGCCTCGTTGCCACCGGTCAGCTCCTTGACGAGCTCGGCGACGGCGGGCATACGGGTGGAGCCGCCGACCAGGACGACGTGGTCGATCTCGTTGATCGAGATGCCGGCGTCCTTGATGACGTTGTGGAACGGCGTCTTGCAGCGCTCCAGCAGGTCCGCGGTCAGCTGCTGGAACTGGGCGCGGGTGAGCTTCTCGTCCAGGTGCAGCGGGCCCTCGGCGGACGCGGTGATGTAGGGCAGGTTGATCGAGGTCTCGGTGGACGAGGACAGCTCGATCTTCGCCTTCTCCGCCGCCTCGCGCAGACGCTGGAGGGCCATCTTGTCCTTGGCCAGGTCCACGCCGTGACCGGACTTGAACTGCTGCACCAGGTAGTCGACGACGCGCTGGTCCCAGTCGTCACCACCGAGGTGGTTGTCACCGTTGGTGGCCTTCACCTCGACGACGCCGTCACCGATCTCCAGGAGGGACACGTCGAAGGTGCCGCCACCGAGGTCGAAGACGAGGATCGTCTGGTCGTCCTTGTCGAGGCCGTACGCCAGCGCGGCGGCGGTCGGCTCGTTGACGATGCGCAGGACGTTCAGACCGGCGATCTCGCCGGCCTCCTTGGTCGCCTGACGCTCGGAGTCGTTGAAGTACGCCGGGACGGTGATGACCGCGTCGGTCACCTTCTCGCCCAGGTAGGACTCGGCGTCCCGCTTCAGCTTCTGCAGGATGAACGCGGAGATCTGCTGGGGGTTGAAGTCCTTCCCGTCCAGCTGGATCTTCCAGTCGGTGCCCATGTGGCGCTTCACCGAGCGGATGGTCCGGTCCACGTTCGTGACCGCCTGGCGCTTGGCGACCTCGCCGACGAGCACCTCACCGTTCTTGGCGAAGGCGACGACGGACGGCGTGGTCCTGGCACCCTCGGCGTTGGTGATGACGGTGGGCTCGCCGCCCTCCAGAACGCTGACGACGGAGTTAGTCGTGCCCAGGTCGATGCCGACCGCACGTGCCATGGTTGATTCCTCCAGCTGACTTGAGTGGAACAGGCTCAAGTGTGCACGACCAGGTCCGCCGGGTCAACAGACATGAGTCGGACGGGCTCAAGTCTTATCCGTTCCTTACACGCAAGTGGCCGCTGACCTGCGTCGACGTATTCCGCCGCGCCGTATGGGCAGGCACCCGAAGGAGTACCAGCACGACGAACAGCGCCCCACCCGCCACCCACAGCACGGCCCCCTCCCCGGTCCACCCGGTGTGCACGAGCACCCCCACGAGCACCGCGGAGAAGGACCCGGCGCCCAGCAGCACGACTGCCCCGGGCGGGGTCAGCCCGAACCGCCGCAACCGGTGCGCGACGTGGTCCGGGCCCCTCCTCAGCAGCGGCCGGCGGCCCAGGGTGCGCGCGAGGACCACCAGCAGGAAGTCGGCGGCGGCCACGGCACCCAGACAGAACAGCACGCCCGCGCTCGCCCGGAGCCCGTACCCCGCGCGCGTGAAGACGGCGGCGGCGGACAACAGGAAGCCCGTGAACAGCGATCCGCAGGCACCGAGGCCGACCCGCGCCGGGAACCAGTTGTGCATCAGGAAGCCGGTGAGGGCCGCGGCGAACACACTGAGCAGCACCGCGAGCCCGTCCATCACCTCGGCGGCGGCGCAGGCCCCGGCGCCGAAGGCGGTGACCACGCCGACCGTGCCCGCAAGCCCGTCGGCGTGGTCGAGCCCACGGAAGGCCAGGGAGGCGAAGACGATCCAGCCCACGGCCAGGATCCCGCCCCAGAAGCCCGTCTCGTCGTACGGCACCACGAAGGCCGCCGCCACGGCCGTACCGGCCACCAGTACCCGCGCCCGCAACCGCCACACGTCGGCGACCAGACCCAGCGCGGCGACGCAGGCGGCGGCCACGAGCAGTCGGCCGACCCCGTCGCCCAGCGGAGCGACCCGGGTCCACTCACCCGCCCAGGCGACCAGGCAGGTGACGGCCACGACGGCCGCTCCCCCGAGCACCGGCAGGGGTCGCTGCCGCCGCCGGTCGACGATCCCGGCGCGCAGCGCGGGCACCCGGAGCAGCGCCGCGAGCACGGCGGTCAGGAGGAGGGCGGCGGAGGCCGCGGTGATCCCGTATAGCACGGCTCTAAGTTAGGCGCGAATGTAGCAATTCGGGATGAATAACACGATCTGATTGCCGGTCCGGCTCAGGCTCACCTCAGCGACCCAGATCACCTCGCGCCTGGCTACAGTGCGAGTGAGGATGCGGGTAGTCTCGAACGGACTGCATAAGTTACCGCTTAGTAATTTCCCTCGCAGGCCCGAGGAGCCCCGAAATGCAACTCGCCGCGATCATCGTGTCGCTGGTTCTGATCGTGGTCGGCGTGGCCCTGTTCGCCCGCGCCCTCCTGCAGATCTTCAACTTCATGCGGCTCGGTCAGAGCGTGCCCGCGGGCACCCGCACCGACGAGCCCGTGCAGCGCACCCTCACCGTGGTCAAGGAGTTCCTCGGCCACACCCGGATGAACCGCTGGGGCATCGTCGGTGTCGCGCACTGGTTCGTGGCGGTGGGCTTCTTCACCCTGTTGCTGACGATCGTCAACGCGATCGGACAGTTGTTCAAGGCCGACTGGATCCTGCCGATCATCGGCGAGTGGGCGCCGTACAACATCTACGTCGAGTTCATCGGCACCATGACGATCGTCGGCATCCTCGT
This sequence comes from Streptomyces sp. IBSBF 3136, assembly GCF_036815105.1. Taxonomy (NCBI): domain Bacteria; kingdom Bacillati; phylum Actinomycetota; class Actinomycetes; order Kitasatosporales; family Streptomycetaceae; genus Streptomyces; species Streptomyces sp. IBSBF 3136. The sequence continues at coordinate 8,843 of NZ_JAJSZC010000102.1, read as the reverse complement.
CCTGATCGTGATCCGCCAGCTGAGCCACCCGCGCAACCCGGGCCGCAAGTCCCGCTTCGCCGGCTCCAACTTCGGCCAGGCCTACTTCGTCGAGGCCGTCATCCTCATCGTCGGCGTCTGCATCTTCATGCTGCACGCGCTCGAGGGCGCCCAGCACCACGTGGACTCCTACGAGGCGTCCTTCTTCATCTCCTACCCGGTGGTGGCGTGGCTGAAGGGCATGGACGTCTCCACGCTCCAGAACCTCACCTACTTCTTCGCCGGCCTGAAGATCGCGACCTCGTTCATCTGGATGATCACGGTCGCCCTGAAGACCGACATGGGCGTCGCCTGGCACCGCTTCCTGGCCTTCCCGAACATCTTCTTCAAGCGCAACGCCACCGGTGAGACCTCCCTCGGCGCCCTGCTCCCGATGACCTCCGGCGGCAAGCCGATCAACTTCGAGGACCCGGGCGACGACGACGTCTTCGGCGTCTCCCAGGTCGAGCAGTTCTCCTGGAAGGGCCTGCTGGACTTCTCCACCTGCACCGAGTGCGGTCGCTGCCAGTCGCAGTGCCCCGCCTGGAACACCGGCAAGCCGCTCTCCCCGAAGCTGCTCATCATGTCCCTGCGGGACCACGCCCACGCCAAGGCGCCGTACCTGCTGGCCGGCGGCGGCAAGACCATGGAGGGCGCGGAGAAGGCCTCCGAGGAGCAGCTCAAGGACGTCCCCGCCGCCGCCCTGGCCGAGGCCGAGCGCCCGCTGATCGGCACCGCCGAGGAGAACGGCGTCATCGACCCGGACGTCCTGTGGTCCTGCACCACCTGCGGCGCCTGCGTCGAGCAGTGCCCCGTGGACATCGAGCACGTCGACCACATCGTCGACATGCGCCGCTACCAGGTGATGATCGAGTCCGCGTTCCCGTCCGAGGCGGGCACGATGCTGAAGAACCTGGAGAAGAAGGGCAACCCCTGGGGCCTGGCGAAGAAGCAGCGCCTGGAGTGGCTCAAGGAGGTCGACTTCGAGGTCCCGGTCGTCGGCAAGGACATCGAGGACCTCACCGAGGTCGAGTACCTCTACTGGGTCGGCTGCGCCGGCGCCCTGGAGGACCGCGCCAAGAAGACCACCAAGGCCTTCGCCGAGCTGCTGCACATCGCGGGCGTGAAGTTCGCGATCATGGGCGGCGACGAGAAGTGCACCGGTGACTCCGCCCGCCGCCTGGGCAACGAGCCCCTGTTCCAGGAGCTCGGCATGGAGAACGTCATGGCCCTGAACACGGCGTTCGGCGAGGAGCTGGACGACGACGGCAAGGTCACGGCGGAGTCCAGGAAGCCGAAGTCGGCCAAGAAGATCGTCGCCACCTGCCCGCACTGCCTCAACACACTCGGCAACGAGTACCCGCAGCTCGGCGGCGACTACGAGGTCATCCACCACACCCAGCTGCTCCAGCACCTCGTCGACGAGGGCAAGCTGATCCCGGTGACGCCGGTCGAGGGCATCATCACCTACCACGACCCGTGCTACCTGGGCCGCCACAACAAGATCTACACGCCCCCGCGCGAGATCATCGGCAAGGTCCCGGGCCTGCGCAACGAGGAGATGCACCGCCACAAGGAGCGCGGCTTCTGCTGCGGCGCCGGCGGCGCCCGGATGTGGATGGAGGAGCGGATCGGCAAGCGCATCAACAACGAGCGCGTCGACGAGGCCCTCTCCCTCAACCCGGACATCGTCTCCACCGCCTGCCCGTTCTGCCTCGTCATGCTGACCGACTCGGTCAACGGCAAGAAGAACGACGGCAAGGCCAAGGAGTCCATCCAGGTCGTGGACGTCGCCCAGCTGCTGCTGGACTCCGTCCGCACCCCGGGCACGGACGACGAGCCCCCCGCGGGCACGGCCGAGTCCGAGAACGAGCCCGAGCCGGAGCCCGTGAAGTAACGGCCCGCACCCGGACCCGACGGCGCCCCCTGACCCGCACAGGCAGGGGGCGCCGTCGTCCCCTCGGTCATCCATCCGCCCGGCCGGGCGCCGCCCGGCCGCGGGTCCGGGTCCGGGTCCGCTAGGCGCCCTTGGGGGCCGCCTGCTGCACCACGTCGAAGGACCACAGCGTGGAACCGGACGCGGCCGGACGCGGCCGCTCCCCGCCCTCGCCGCCGCCCTGGTGCGCCGACTTCATCGGCCCCTCCATCCAGGCCTGGAACGACTCCTCGTCACGCCAGCGCGTGTACACGAGGTACTGGTCGGTGCCCTCGACGGGACGCAGCAGCTCGAACCACTCGAAGCCGTCGGAGTTCTCCACCGCGTGCGCCCGCGAGGCGAACCGCCGCTCCAGCACCTCCCGCTGCTCGGCGGGGACACTCAGCACGTTGATCTTCACTACGCTCATGCCACCATCCTGACCCACGTCACAGCCGTCCGGGCCTCAACACCCGTCCCGGACACGCGCATCATCGGCAGGTCGCCCAGCGGCGGTCGAGCGGTACGGACGGAGTTAGAGAACATCGGCAGCGCGACGAACACCGGCGCCGTCCCCGTCCTCTACGGCACCGCGAACGGCCTGAACACCACCTCCGGCGGCCGGTTCTTCGCCCGGTCCACCGCCGGCGTGCCCGGCAGCGACGAGATCTTCCCCGGCGGCCCGGACCCTCTCCCAGGGTCCGGCCCGCCCCGCCTTTCCGCCTTTCCGCAGCCTTCCGCGCCCTGCGGCCGCAGGAAACTCCGGGGAACCCCGGACCCCTCCCGGGACGAACCCCTGACGGTCCCTTAGGGGATGTCACAGGTCGGCCGCAAAGCCGGGCCCGGACCCCCGGGCCCGGCACACCACTCTCCGGGACCAGGTACGTTCGATGACGTGGCTGGATTCAGGATCGGACGCGGGGGCCGGGACAACCGCACCCCCCAGGGACAGCAGGCTCCGCAGGGACCGTACGGACGCGGCGGGCACGGGCAGGGACAGCCCGGCCGGCCCCCGCACGGCCCCGGACAGGGGCAGCCCGGCGGCCCGTCGTACGGCTACCCGTCGGCGCCGCAGCCGCCGTACCCGCAGCAGTCGTACCCGCAGCGCGGACCGTCGTACGGCTACCCGGGCCCGGGCGACGACGGCCCGGAGTACTTCGGCGACGGCGGCTACCCGGGCCAGGCCCAGGGCGGCGGGCACGACCCGTACGTGGCCAACAACCCGGGCCACACGCAGGCCTTCTCGGTCGACGAGGCGTCCGGCTACACCCAGGGCGCGACCTACCACGCCGGTGCCGCGGCCCCGTCCGGGCCGATCGGCCCGCCCCTGCACTGGAAGGAACTGCTGCGGGGCGTGATCCTCTCGCCCGACCAGACCTTCCTGCGCATGCGGGACTACACGATGTGGGCCCCGGCCCTGATCGTCACCTTCCTCTACGGCCTGCTCGCCGTCTTCGGCTTCGACGGTGCCCGCTCGGACGCGATCAACGCGACGCTCTCCAACGCGATCCCGGTCGTCCTGGTCACGGCCGTGGCGATGGTCCTGAGCGCGTTCATCCTGGGCGTGGTCACCCACACCCTGGCCCGCCAGCTCGGCGGTGACGGCGCGTGGCAGCCCACGGTCGGTCTGTCCATGCTGATCACGTCGCTGACGGACGCCCCACGCCTGGTCTTCGCCATGTTCTTCGGCGGCGACGCGGGCTTCGTCCAGGTGCTCGGCTGGGCCACCTGGATCGGCGCGGGCGCCCTGCTGACCCTGATGGTCTCCCGGTCCCACGACCTGCCCTGGCCCAAGGCCCTCGGCGCGTCGGCGATCCAGCTGATCGCCCTGCTGTCGATCGTGAAGCTGGGCACGTTCTAGCCCGGCCCGGGACACAGGCACGGACACAGACACAGACACAGGGAAGGGCCTTTTCCTAGTAGTACCTCGATGGCCTCCACGATGCCCGGCGCGTCATCGGACGCGCCGGGCCTTTGGGTGCGGGCGGCCTCAGCTGGTGAAGGTGAAGTACTTCCAGGAGCCGTACGTGGTCGAGTTCACGGTGTCGCCCGAGGAGTTGTTGATGTAGGACGACCGCACGCGCATCGGATAACCGGTCTTGTGCGTACCGCTCAGTTCCACCACCGACTTGCCCGTGGAGCCGAGCTTGAAGTACTGGTACCCCGCCGACCGCCAGGCGCCGTCGGAGTAGATCTGGAACTCCAGCTTCTGCGAGCGGCCGGAGTAGGCCGTCATCGTGGTCGTGAGGAGCGGATTGATCGTCTTCCGGAAGTAGTACTTGGTGGCCCCGTTGACCGTGGCCGTCTTGTAGTGGCGGCTCAGGCTCAGCGACACCTTGACCTTCGCGCCCACCCAGCTCGTGGCCGTCTTCGGGGCGGTCCGCGCGTCGCCGGAGAAGGACGCGCTCACCGTGGTGTCGCGCTTCAGGGGCAAGGTGACCGACAGGTTGCCCTCGCTGTTGACCGTGCCGGTCTTGACCAGGTACTTGCCCTTGCCGTCGCCCGCGGTGTCCGCGTAGAGCGAGAGCGTCCGGTTCTTGTACGTCGTGCCGAGGTGAGCGGTGACCGTCACGTTACTGGCGTAGGCGTAGATGCTGCCGTTCTTGTTCACTGTCAGGGTCGGGGAGTTCCGGGAGACCTCGACCGTGTCGGAGGCGGAGGCAGTCGTGCGATCGGCGCCGCCGGCATAGGAGACCTTGTACGTGACCTTGCCGCCCGCGGGCGGGGTGTCGGTGAAGGAGAAGGTCCCGTCCGCCTTCACCGTCGCGGCCGGGAGCGCCTTGCCGCTCGGGGACTCCAGGTCCGTTCGGGTGACCGCGACGGTGGTCCCCGCGGGCAGCCCGAGCGTGTTCGTGACCTTGCCGGAGACGGTCAGCGACTTGGCACGGCCGGCCGTCGCCGGGGCGTTCACCGTGATCGTGGTGACGGCCCTGCCGGGGTCGGTGACGACGCGCAGGCGGTACTTGTTGATGAGGTCGTGTGTGACTGCGAAGAGCCGGCTGCTGTCGGGTGCGAAAGCGAGGTCGCCGTGGTCGAGCAGGGTCTCCTGGGAGACTCCACCCCGTTCGTCGGTGAAATCGGCGGTCCGCCTCGGGGCCGTGCTGCCCGGCTTGTAGATGGACACATGGGGCTTGAAGGAGGCGTAGGTGTCGGTGCCCACCGCGACGAGGCCGTCGGGCGCGACATCCACCGACCGTTGTTCCCAGTAGGTGCTCGGATACCTGATGGTCTCCGACAGGTCTGAGGTCCGGAAGACCTGCTGGAAGTCGCCTACTGTGGTGGCCACCACGAGCTCTGTACCGTCCGGGGTGAGCGCCAGGTCCTCCGCGGTGTCGCCGATGGCGGCGTCCTGCCCGCCGAGGAACGCGGTCCGGCCGGCCGTGCCGGACGACACGTCATAGATGCCGAGGGTGAAGTAGTACTGGCGCGAGCCGGCCGCCAGGGTGTCGGGAGCGCCGGGTGCCGAGTCCAGCAGGGGAGCGTCGTTCCATATTCCGTCGGCCTCCTGGGCGAGCGAAACCCGCGTCTGTCCGCCGGACAGGTCGAGAGAGCCGATGTTGCCGTGACCGACGCTGCCATAGCCGAACCAGAGTTTGCCGCCCGCGAGCGCCAGGTGCTGCGGATCTGTGCCGTCACCCGTCGCGTACCGCCCGGCCTCGGTGAGCGTCGCCGTGTCGATGGCCGCGATCTCGTCAGTTCCCGGCACGGCGACGTAGACCGTTGCCGAGTCGGCGGAAAGCTCCAGGCCGTCAGCCCCCGGCAGCGAGGTGACCGTCCCGATGACGGTGCCGTTGTAGTCGGTGGCCACGACCTTGCCTCCCGACGGGTCACTGATGAAGACCCGCCGGTGAACGCCGTCCACGATGATGTCGCCGCTGGACATGATGGGCAGCGCGGCGCTGCTGTCGGCGACGGCAGCGCCCGCGGCCGGCCCGATCAGGGCGACAGAACTGAGAGTGACCGCGAGCGCTGTTGCGGCCGAAATGCTGCGCACACGCAAAGTGATGCAACCCCCACTAGGCAGACAGGACTGCCCACAAGACCCCTGGAGCCCCTTCAGGGTTGCACGGCACACCTGTGCAAGTTTCCGCAGGTCCCACCGGATGCAGCCCAGGAGCCGGGCACACCTTCCCATGACAGGCGCGCACTCGGATCACTGCGACCGGGGTCGAGCGGGTCATGGAGCACGGACAGCCTGGGTGGCCGAAACATGACCCCTTGGACTCCCCACGCTGAGTTCCGTTTGGCCTGTACAGCAGCGGAGTACAGCAACTCCCGCGACCGGTCCCGTCCGGTAGCGTCCTCGTAGACCTGAAGCGCGGCCTGTATGACCGTCACTGACCGATCTGTCCAGAGCTTGTCTTCAGGGCTCGCCGCAGGCGTCACGTAGACGCTGAAGGTTTGCCTCATGCTCATCAATCCACTCAGCCGTTGGCTGGAGTCCCAGAGCCACCGTCAACCTGTCGGGGTCATGGACCGAGATGGAAAGCCAGCCGTTTTCGTGTGGATGAAGGTACAGCTCCAGGCCTGACAACAGCTCAGCTCTGGCTGCATAGATCCCATGCGCGCGATGGACTGCTGGCGATCGTCCAGCGAACTGATCTTTTGGGTCAGGAGTCGATTTCCCAGTGGAGGACGCCGGCGTGGGCAAGGGGTTCCAATGCCTCGATGAAGGGTCCCTCATCCGCGCCAGGCGGGAGGTCCACGGCAAGATAGGTGCCCTGAAGCCACTCGTGTGGCAGGCCGGTGTCGACAACCTTGCCGTGCAGCAGCTCGTGTGCCTGGTTTCGGTCTGCGTGTTTCAGAACGAGTGCGACGCGAAGGGTCCGGTGGCCGGACTTGCGCACGACCTTGGTCAGCAGGTGGTTCCTGTCGATGGTCACCACGTCGCGGTAGCAGATTCCGTAGGTGAAGAACGGCAGACAGGCGACCTCGAACGTGTCCTCGGTGAGCTGGTGGGTCCACAGCTGCTCCCGCCAGCCGTCCTGCCCGTTCGACAGGTTGGCGTGGATCATGTAGTTGGTGGGACCCCGGCCGATCGGGTCCTCGTGCGTGATGATGGTGATGGGGTGCCTCCTGGAGCTGGGTCCCGACTCCCAAATGCTGCAACAGCTGCCTCGGTCTTGCTGAAGCAGGGCGTGGTCAGGCGTCGCCAGCAGATCAGTGCACATCCGAGGGTGAGGAAGGCCTCGTGGATGTCGTCGCGGATCTCCCAGCGGATCCGAAGGCGGCGGAACCAGTGCAGATGGCCGAACGCACGCTCGACAGCCCAGCGTTGAGTGCCCGGTCCGGAGCCATGCTCGGCGCCCCGGCGGGCGACCAGCGGCTTCACTCCCAGCCCCCATTTGAATTCTGCCGGGAGCATCAGGCGCAAGGCCCTGGACCGATCATGGTCCGGAGCCCTTGGCATCTGCCTTTCTCAGGATGGGAACGACATCGCAGGTCAGAGCGCTTCCTTGTTCTCCTTCGGCGCCTCGCCCGACTTATGCACCGGAGGCAGAACACTCCACGGGAAGTTGATCCACTCATCGGTGCGCTTCCAGACGTACTCGCACTTCACGAGGGATTGGGACTTCTCGTAGATCACGGCGGAGCGGACCTCGGCGACGGTGTCGAGGCAGAAGTCGCGTACGAGCTTGAGGGTCTTGCCGGTGTCCGCGACATCGTCGGTGATGAGCACCTTCTTGTCGGAGAAGTCGATCACGTTCGGGACCGGGGCGAGCATGACCGGCATCTCCAGCGTCGTGCCCACTCCGGTGTAGAACTCCACGTTCACGAGGTGGATGTTCTTGCAGTCCAGGGCGTAGGCGAGGCCGCCGGCGACGAAGACGCCGCCGCGGGCGATGCTCAGCACGACGTCGGGCTCGTAGCCGTCGTCGGCGATGGTCTGCGCGAGTTCGCGGACGGCGGCGCCGAACCGCTCGTAAGTCAGGTTCTCCCGTATGTCGCTCATGCCGTCGCCCTCACACCTGGGTCCGATGGAAGTTCAGGAAGGACCGCGAGGCGGTCGGTCCGCGCTGCCCCTGGTACCGGGAGCCGTAGCGCTCACTGCCGTAGGGGTGCTCGGCGGGCGAGGTCAGCCGGAACATGCACAGCTGGCCGATCTTCATGCCGGGCCACAGCTTGATCGGCAGGGTGGCGAGGTTGGACAGCTCAAGGGTCACGTGACCGCTGAACCCCGGGTCGATGAACCCGGCGGTGGAGTGGGTGACGAGCCCGAGCCGTCCCAGCGAGCTCTTGCCCTCGAGCCGGGAGGCGAGGTCGTCGGGGAGCGTGATGACCTCGTACGTGGAGGCGAGCACGAACTCCCCGGGGTGGAGGATGAACGGCTCGTCGCCCTCGGGCTCGACCAGGCGGGTCAGGTCGGCCTGCTCGACCGAGGGGTCGATGTGGGGGTAGCGGTGATTCTCGAACACCCGGAAGAAACGGTCGAGACGCACGTCGATGCTCGACGGCTGCACCATGGATTCGTCGTAGGGATCGATCCGCACCCGCCCGGCGTCGATCTCGGCCCGGATGTCCTTGTCTGAGAGAAGCACGTCCAGAGGATACGCAAGGCGCGCCGAGCCATGACAATCGTGACGGCCCCGCGCGCCTACGGCCTGCCTGCTGTGACCGCTGCTACCGCTTCTGCAGGGTGACCGGCACCACGCTGCGGAGCCGGGCGCACCGCGGGCACCGCAGCAGCCGGCCGGGGCCGAGCCGCTCCGCCTTCTGCATCGGGAACGAAGTGGTGCTGAAGACGTGGCCGTCCACACAACGAACGACGGTGCGTTCCATCAAGTCCCTCAAGTCCCTTCCCCAAGAGCCGCGTCCGGCTGACTGCCCTGACGACAAAAGCCACATTACGGGATCAAAGAGACGACTCTCCAGGCGGCACTCCGGCCCCGCCCGGCCCCTCTCCCACCCC
>NZ_JAJSZC010000101.1:6833-26193 GCF_036815105.1 Streptomyces sp. IBSBF 3136 | reverse complement strand
CCCCCCCCCCCCCCCCCCCCCCCCCCCCCCCCCCCCCGCCCCCCCCCCCCCCCCCCCCCCCCCCTCGCCGTCGTGGCCGACGCGTCAGACCGCGGTGGCCGGGTACGTCGGGTACTCGACGCCCGAGACGTGCTGGACGACCCGGACGACCTGGCAGGAGTAGCCGAACTCGTTGTCGTACCAGAGGTAGAGGATCGCGTTGTCGCCGTCGACCTTGAGCGCGCCGGCGTCCACGATCGAGGCGTGGCGGGAGCCGATGAAGTCGCTGGAGACCGCGTCGGGCGCCGTGATGAAGTCGATCTGGCGCTTGAGCGGCGAGGTCAGGGAGACCTCGCGCAGGTAGTCGTGCACCTGCTCGCGGGTGGTCTCGCGGGCCAGCTGGAGGTTGAGGATCGCGATCGAGACGTCCGGCACCGGGACGCGGATCGAGCTGCCGCTGATCTTCGCCTTCAGGTCGGGCAGCGCCTTCGCGACCGCGGAGGCGGCACCGGTCTCGGTGATCACCATGTTGAGCGCCGCGGACCGGCCGCGGCGCTCGGACTTGTGGTAGTTGTCCAGCAGGTTCTGGTCGTTGGTGAACGAGTGGACGGTCTCCACGTGGCCGCGCAGCACCCCGTACTCGTCGTCCATGGCCTTCAGCGGCGGGACGATCGCGTTGGTGGTGCAGGAGGCGCAGGACAGGATCTGCTCGTCCGGCTTGATGGTGTCGTGGTTGACGCCGTGCACGATGTTCGGGACGTCGCCCTTGCCCGGCGCGGTCAGCACGACCTTCTCGATGCCGGGGCGCAGGTGCTTGGACAGGCCCTCGCGGTCGCGCCACTTGCCCGTGTTGTCGATGAGGATGGCGTCGCGGATGCCGTACTCGGTGTAGTCCACGTGCGACGGGTCGTCGGCGTAGATCACCTTGATCTCGTTGCCGTTGGCGACGATCGTGCTGTTGTCCTCGTCCACCGTGATGGTGCCCTGGAACTGGCCGTGGATGGAGTCGCGGCGCAGCAGCGAGGCGCGCTTGACGATGTCCTGGGCGCCGCCGCCGCGCACCACGATGGCGCGCAGCCGCAGGCCGTTGCCGGAGCCGGACTTCTCGATCAGCAGACGGGCGACGAGGCGGCCGATGCGGCCGAAGCCGTACAGCACGACGTCGCGCGACTCGCGGCGCTCGATCTTGTTGGCGCCCGTGGCACCGGCGACGGCCTCGGCGGTGAACTCCGCCACGCTCAGCCCGCGGTCGTCGGCCTGGTACAGGGTGGCCAGCATGCCCAGGTCGATCTGGGACGGCCCGAGGTCCAGCGCGGCCAGGGCCTGGAGGAACGGCATGGTCTCGGTGACCGACAGCTCGGCACCGGCGATCTGCCGGGCGAAGCGGTGGGTCTTGAGGATGCTGACCACCGACTTGTTCACCAGGGAGCGGCTGTGCAGCAGGACGGTCACGTCCTGCTCGCGGTGCAGCTTCCCGATGAGCGGGATCATCGACTCCGCGATCTCCTCGCGGATCTTCCAGTTGGTGAACGAGTCGTCGTTGACAGTCACGGATCCATCTTTCGAGCTAGGCAGCGCTCATATGGTAACCACACCTCCGTGCTGCTCCCGGCGGGGGGCTTCCGGGGGTGCGTGCGGGGCGCGCGCGGAGCGTGGGCGCGCTCCGATTCCTGAATCAGAGTGGAAGACCGTGAGAAACCCGGGTCGCGAATTGCGCGCCCCCGACGTCGTGACCAAGGTCGGTGCGTGAGCACGTCCTCCGTACCCCGGCCCGAGTCCGACGCGGTCCTCCGCCCGCTCCGCCGCCCCGCCCTCGCGCACCTCGGCCGGCACCGGATCCCCGAGGGCGCCCTGCCGGCCCTCGCGCTGTTCGCGGTGGTCCGGCTCGCCGGCGTCGCCGCCGTGATCGCCGCCGGGCACCTCACCGGGCACTCGGCGGCCAGAAGCCTGGCCCACTCCTGGGACTCCCGCTGGTACCTGCACATCGCGGCCCACGGCTACGGCCGGCTCATCTGGATCACCCCGACCGGCGGGGTGCAGGCGGACTGGGCGTTCTTCCCGCTCTACCCCGGTCTCGTCCGCGCCCTGACCACCGTCCTCCCGTTCACCTGGGGCCAGGCCGCACTGCTCACCGCCTGGGCCGCCGCGCTGGTGGCCGCGTACGGCCTCTACCGCCTCGGCCACCACCTGTACGGGCGCGCCGTCGCCACCACTCTGGTCGGCCTGTGGGCCGTGCTGCCGCACGCCGTCGAGCTGACCATCGCCTACACCGAGTCCCTGTTCGCCGCCCTCGCCGTCTGGTCCCTGTACTGCGTGCTCAAGGGCCGCTGGCTGTGGGCCGGTGCACTGGCCGCGCTGGCGGGCCTGGCCCGGCCGACCGGGTTCGCGGTGGCGGCGGCCGTCGGTGTCGCCGCCGCTCAGGAGGTCCTGCGGCGGCGCGGCCGGGTACCAGGGGCGCTGTGGGCCGGCGCACTGATCGCGCCGCTCGGCTGGTTCGGCTACGTGCTCTGGGTGGGCGCGCGCACGGGCGACCTGCTCGGCGGCTACTTCAAGGTGCAGAGCGCCTGGGACTCGCGCTTCGACTTCGGCGCCGGCGCCCTGCGGTTCCTCAGGGCGCTGTTCCTGCACGGCGGCGGTGTCGTCTACCCGGCGGCCCTGATGATCGTCCTGACCTGCGTCCTGCTCTTCGGGCTGCTCTGCCTGGACCGCGCCCCGCTGGTCCTGGTGGTCTTCGCCGGGGTGCTGGTGCTGCTCGTGGCCTGCGGGTCGGGCTCGTTCTCCTCCAAGCCGCGCTTTCTGCTCCCCGTGTTCCCGCTGCTGATCCCGCCTGCACGCGCCCTCGCCCGCACCTGGCGGGTGCGGCCGGCCCGGGCGCTGCTCGTCGGCGGCGCGCTCGCCGTCGTGTCCGTCCTGTACGGCGCGTACGTCGTCGTGGTGGCCCACTCCCCGCTGTGAGGTGCCGGGGGAGGGGCGCCGACCGTACGGCCCTGCGACCGGGTCGCCCCGCCCGGGCCCGGTGGCTGGATCCGCGGCCGGCGCGCTGGAAGGATCTTCCGGGAGTCCGGACGAGAGAGGCGGGTCGATGAGGCTGCACACCCACGAGTGGGGGACCGGGGACCGGGTCGCCGTCCTGGTGCACGGGATCATGTCCGACCACAGGACCTGGCGCCGGGTCGCCCCGGTCCTGGCGGACAAGGGCTACCGGGTCGTCGGTGTGGACCTGCGCGGGCACGGCGCCAGCGGCCACGGCGAGTACAGCGCCGAGATCTGGGCCGACGACCTGGTGGAAAGCCTGCCGCGCAAACCCGAGCTGGCGATCGGGCACTCGCTCGGCGCGATGGCGCTGGCCCTCGCCGCCGAGCGGCTCGCACCGGCCCGGGCCGTCTACTGCGACCCGGCCTGGGAGCCCGCGGCGGACCTCGCCGCGGCCGGTGCCCTGTTCGCGGACTTCAAGAACGCGAGCCGCGCGATGATCACGCACTTCAACCCGCGCTGGGAGGAGGCCGACGTCGACGTGGAGCTGGCCACCCTCGCCCTCTGGGACCCCGCGACCGCCCACGCCCTCGCGGACGTCTACGCGGTCAGCAGGACCCCGGCACGCCCCGTGGTGCCCTCACTGGTGGTGCGGGCCGGCTCCAGCGCCCTGGTGCCACCCGCCCTCGCGGAGCGGCTGACCCGGGAGGGCTTCGAGGTCCGCACCGTCACGAACGCCGGCCACACCCTCTACCGGGACGACTTCGACGGGTTCATGGCGGCCCTGGACGGATGGGTCTGACCCCCTCCTGCGTCGCGCGCACGATCGGCCCGTCCGAGAGTCGACGATCGGCCCGTTCATGAGTCAGCGCCGGTCGGCTGGGTAGGCGTGCTGACGCCCGAGGAAAGGATCGTCATGACGACCTACGTCATCACTGTGCCCGGTACCTTCACCACGGGAGTCGGGGCCGACACCCGCGACGTGCTGGGCCGGGCGCTCAGGCCGGCCGACCCGCACACCACGCGGATGGGCAGCAGCGAGGACCTGGACGTGCTCAGCGTCAACGAGGACAACACCTTCACGCTGCGCCTCACCGTCGACGCGGACACCGGGCCGCACGCCGAGCAGGAGGCCCGCCGGCTCGCGGACTCCGCGCTGCGCAGCGCGGGGCTCGACGAGAACACGGCCCCGCTGGGACCCGCTGTGATCACCGGTATCGACTCGGAGATCGGGGGCTGACCGGCAGGGCCGGCGCACACTCCCATGGGGCAGGATCAACCGATATAGGTAAAATCTAGGCGTTTACCCCGAAGGGCCGCCCGGCCCGGCCGGAAGTGATCCATGCCCCGCAAGCGCACCACGGACGACGGCGACGAGCTGCTGGCCAGACTCGGGTCGCTGACCGCCCAGGCGCGCGAGCGGGCGGAGCGGCAGCGCACCCAGGTCGAGCTGGCCATCGCGCTGCAGCGCGGCATGCTGCCCCGGAACCTGCCCACCGCCTCCGGCCTGCACCTGGCGGTACGGTACGCGCCCGCCACCTACGGCCTGAACGTGGGCGGCGACTGGTACGACGCCTTCACCATGCCCGACGGCCGGATAGGGCTCTCCATCGGCGACGTCCAGGGGCACAACATCGAGGCGGCCGCCTTCATGGGGCAGGTCCGGGCCGGGCTGCGCGCCCTCGCCTCCGTCACCAGCGAGCCGGGCGACCTGCTCGCCCGGACCAACGACCTGCTGCTCTCCCTGGGCAGCGACCTGTTCGCCACCTGCACCTTCATGCGGCTCGACCCGGCCACGGGGGTGCTGGAGAGCGCACGGGCCGGGCACATCCCCTTCGTGTGGGCCACGGCCGAGGGCCAGTCCGGGGTGGTCGACGACGAGGGAGGGCCGCCGCTCGGCGTCCAGCGGGGCATGGAGTACCCGGTGACCCGGCACCACCTCACCACCGGCGGAATGTTCGTACTGCTCACCGACGGCGTGGTGGAGGGCCCCTCGCTGAACATCGAGGACGGGCTGCAGCATGTGGTGCGGCTCGCCGGCATCGCCGCCGTGGCGGGTCTCGAGGCGCACGCGCTGGCCGGAGCCGTGATCAAGGGCGCGGAGAGCGTGGGACACGAGGACGACGCCGCCGTCCTCGTCGTGGGCCTCGACGGTCCCTGTGCCACGGGTCTCGAGAGTGCCCGCGTTCCCTCATAGGGCGGGACGCTCCGCCGCTCGCGTGGCCGATCGGCGGCCATCGGTGTGAGATGGCTGCTGTGGCGGGTTTCGTGGATGTGCGGGGGCCGGGCGGCTACGCCGTCCAGGTACTGGCCGTCGCCGCCTGCTACTACGGGGCGGCCCGGCTCGGACTGCTGCGCCGGCTCGTCGTCGAGGGCGCCGTCGTCACCCCCATCTGGCCACCGACCGGCGTCGCCGTCGCCGCACTCCTGGTCTTCGGGCTGGCCGCCTGGCCCGGCATCACCATCGGCGCGTTCTTCGCCGTCCTGACCCTCTCCACCCCCGGCGTCGACATGCTGGGCTTCCTGTTCGGCAACACCGTCGCGCCCGTGTGCGCGGTGCTGCTGCTGCGCCGGTCCGGCTTCCGTATGGAGCTCAGCCGATTGCGCGACGGACTCGCGCTGGTGTTCCTGGGCGCGCTGTCCGCCATGATGATCAGCGCGAGTGTCGGCGTCGGCCTGCTGCTGGCCACGGACAAGCTACCCGTGCACAACTTCTGGGCCGTCTGGCTGGCCTGGTGGGTGGGCGACGCGATGGGCGTGCTGATCGTCACCCCGATCGCGCTGCTGCTGTACAAGTCCCGCTGGCCGCTGCCCCTCGGCCGCTGGAAGGAGGCCACCGCGCTGGCCGTGGTGGCCTGCGCCGTGGTGCCGCTCGCCGCCTACAGCTCGGTCAGCCTGCTCTTCCTCGTCTACCCGCTCCTCATCTGGGCCGCCCTGCGCTTCCAGCTCGTGGGCAGCATGCTCTGCGCGCTGCTCACCTCCGTGCTGGCCACTGTCGCCGCCACGGATGGGGACGGTGCCTTCGCCGGGCTGAGCCGGATCGAGGTCATGGCGAAACTCCAGGCGTTCAACGGTGCGATGGCCCTGACCGCGCTGCTGCTGTCCGCGGTGATCACCGAGCAGCGCCACACCCGGCGCTCGGTGGAGCGGGCCTGCCAGGAACTGGTCGAGGTACTCGAACACCTGACCGCGGGCGAGGTGCCGCCGGCCGCCCGGCCCGCCTCCGGCCCCGAGGAACGACCCCGCCCGGGCCGTACCCCGGGCCCCGGACCCGGCTGACACGCTCCCGCCGGGCGTCCGGCGGGAGCACCACCGGGACATCGCGGGAGAACCCGCTACTTCGCCCCCCGAACAGGCCGTTCACGGCGTGTCGAAAGGCCGGGCCGGGGCACTGGGAGACGATGGGCGGTGCCCTGCGGGCACAGGGCCGGGGCAGCGGGACGGAACGGCAGGACGGCATGGAACAGCGCGTGGCAGCGGGCGGACACGGCCGGCGGACCGCGACCGCCGGCCCCGGGGACCCGGCACGGCACCCGGACCCGGACACCGACGCACGCCGCCGCATCCCGCGCACCGACACGCTCCTGCGCGACCCCCGGCTGGCCGCGGCGGCGGACCGGCTGGGCGAGCGCCTGGTCAAGGACGCCATCCGGAACGCACAGCGCCAGGCACGCGACGGGACCGTCCCGCCCGAGCGGGTGGCGGACACGGCGGTCGCCCTGCTGCCCGCCGGCTGCGGCGGTCTGCGCCCGGTCGTCAACGCCACCGGCGTACTGCTGCACACCAATCTCGGCCGGGCACCGCTGTCGGCGGCGGCCCGGCAGGCCGTGGCGGAGGCCGCCGGACCCACCGACGTCGAACTCGACCTCGCGAGCGGCGTACGGGCCCGCCGCGGCCGCTCCGCCCTCGCCGCACTGCGCGACCGGGTGCCCTCGGCCGGCGCCGCGCACGTCGTCAACAACGGCGCCGCCGCCCTGGTGCTGGCCGCCACCGCCCTCGCGGCCGGCCGGGAGATCGTCATCAGCCGCGGCGAGATGGTGGAGATCGGGGACGGCTTCCGCCTGCCCGACCTGCTCGTCTCCACCGGCGCCCGGCTCCGCGAGGTGGGTACGACCAACCGGACCACCGCCGCCGACTACGCCGAGGCGATCGGGCCCGACACCGGCTTCGTGCTGAAGGTGCACCCCTCCAACTTCCTCGTCACCGGCTTCACCCGGGCCGCCGAGGCCGGCGAACTGACCGGCCTCGGCGTCCCGGTCGTCGTCGACATCGGCTCCGGACTGCTCGCCCCGCACCCGGTGCTGCCCGCCGAACCGGACGCCGACACCCAGCTGCGGGCCGGCGCCGCCCTGGTCACCGCCAGCGGCGACAAACTGCTCGGCGGCCCCCAGTGCGGACTCCTGCTCGGGCGCGAGGACCTCGTCAGCACCCTGGCCCGGCATCCGCTGGCCCGCGCCCTGCGCGTCGACAAGCTCACCCTGGCCGCCCTGGAGGCCACGCTCACCGGACCGCCCACCCCGACCGAGGCCGCCCTCACCGCCGACCCGGCCGGCCTCGCCGAACGCGCCGAGCGGCTCGCCGCCGCCCTGCGGGCCGACGGCACGGACGCCCGCGCCGTCGGCAGCGCCGCCACCGTCGGCGGCGGCGGGGCACCCGGTGTCATGCTGCCCAGCGCCGCGCTCTCCCTGCCCGAGCCGTACGCCGCCGTACTGCGCGTCGGCCGGGACTCCGTGGTCGGCCGGCTGGAGGCGGGGCGCTGCCTGCTCGACCTGCGCACGGTCCCGCCCGAGGACGACGAGCGGCTGGCCGGGGCCGTCCGGGCGGCCCGCCCGGCCGCGGAGAGGTAGGCGGCATGCACGTCCTCGCCACCGCGGGCCACGTCGACCACGGCAAGTCCGCTCTCGTCCGGGCGCTCACCGGCATGGAGCCCGACCGCTACGAGGAGGAGCGCCGCCGGGGCCTGACCCTCGACCTCGGATTCGTGTGGACCAGGCTCGGCCCGGACGGCGAGCACCTCGCCTTCGTGGACGTGCCGGGGCACGAGCGGTTCGTCGCGACCATGCTGGCCGGCGCCGGGCCGGTGCCCGCCGTGCTGTTCGTGGTCGCGGCCGACCAGGGCTGGCAGCCCCAGTCGCGGGAACACCTGGCCGTCCTCGACGCGCTCGGCGTCCGGCACGGCGTCCTCGCGGTGACCCGCAGCGACCTCGCCGACCCCGGCCCCGTGCGCGCGGACGCCGTCGAGCGGCTGGCCGCCACCTCGCTCGGCACGGTGCCCGCCGTCGCCGTCAGCGCCGTCACCGGCCGCGGACTCGACGAACTCCGCCGCGAACTGGCCCTCCTCGCCGCCCGGTTGCCGGTGCCCGACGCCGAGGCCGACGTACGGCTGTGGCTCGACCGGGCGTTCACCGTGCGCGGCCACGGCACCGTGGTGACCGGCACGCTCGGCGCGGGCACCCTGCGCCTCGGCGACCGGCTGGTCACCGGCGACGGCGGGGCCGTCCTGCGGGTGCGCGGGCTGCAGAGCCTCCAGGAGGAGCGGACGGAGGTGAGCGGGGTGGCACGGGTCGCCGTCAACGTGCACGGCCCCGGGGACGGGAGCCTGCGCCGCGGGCAGGTGCTGCTCACCCCGGACCGCTGGCTGCTCACCGGCACGGTCGACGTCCGGGTCGCCGGCGAGCCGGCCGCCGACCTGCCCCGCTCGCTCACCCTGCACATCGGCGCTGCGGCCGTCCCGGTCACCGTCCGCCCGCTCGGCGAGGACACCGCCCGGCTCACCCTGACCCGGGCCCTGCCCCTGCGGATCGGCGACCGCGCCGTGCTGCGCGAGCCCGGCGGCAGCCGCGTCCCTTGCGGTGCCACGGTCCTCGACGTACGGCCGCCCCCGCTCACCCGGCGCGGCGCCGGGCGGGCCCGCGCCGCCGAACTGGCCGGAATGACCGGCCGCCCCGACGGCGCCGCCGAACTGCGCCGGCGTGGACCGGTCCGCCGAGCCGACCTGCTCGCCATGGGCGTCACGCCGCCCGCCGAGCCGGTCGCCGGGGACTGGCTGGCCGACCCCGGCCACTGGACGGACCTGCGGGACCGGCTGGTCCATGAGGCCGGACGGCACGCCCGGGAACACCCGCTGGACCCCGGCCTGCCCACCGAGGCGGCCCGGCGCCTGCTCGGCCTCCCCGACCGCGCGCTCGTCGACGCGCTCGTGCGGACCGAACCACGCCTGCGCGGCCACCAGGGCCGCGTCCACCCCGCCGACTCCCTCGGGCCCAGCCTGCCCCCGCCCGTCCGGGCCGCCGTGGACGCCGTACGCCAGGACCTGACGCGCACTCCGTTCCGCGCGCCCGAGGCCGACCGGCTGACCCGGCTGGGGCTCACCCGCAGGACGCTGGCCGCCGCCGTGTCCGCCGGCGCGCTGCTGCGGATCGCCGACGGCATCGTGCTGCTGCCCGGCGCGGACACCGAGGCCGCGGCCGTACTGCGCGGCCTGCCGCAGCCGTTCACGCTGAGCGAGGCCCGGCAGGCCCTCGACACCACCCGCCGGGTGGCCGTACCGCTGCTGGAGCACCTCGACGCCCAGGGGCACACGGAACGCGTCGACGACCAGCGCCGCCGCTGCCGGCCCGACGGGGGGAACGGAGGCGGACGGGAATCGAA
Source organism: Streptomyces sp. IBSBF 3136 (assembly GCF_036815105.1). Classification (NCBI taxonomy): domain Bacteria; kingdom Bacillati; phylum Actinomycetota; class Actinomycetes; order Kitasatosporales; family Streptomycetaceae; genus Streptomyces; species Streptomyces sp. IBSBF 3136. The sequence goes on along the minus strand of NZ_JAJSZC010000101.1, from coordinate 16,590 downwards.
CCCGCCTGCCCGAGATCCTCGGACACCTCGGTTTTGAAGACCGGGAGGGCCACCAGGCACCCACACGCCTCCACCGCTCGACCAGGCTAGTGCCCCAGGAGACAGGTATGACACCGACCCGCCAGGACGCCGTCCGCCTCACGCAGTTCGCGCACGGCGGCGGCTGCGCCTGCAAGATCCCGCCCGGCGAACTGGAGGAGGTCGTCGGCAGTCTGGGCGCGCCGCCCGTCGGCGGCACGCCGCTGCTCGTGGGCCTCGCCACCGGCGACGACGCCGCCGTCGTCACGCTGCCCGGGCAGGCGGGCACGGCCGTCGTGTGCACCGCCGACTTCTTCACCCCCGTCGTCGACGACCCGTACGACTGGGGGCGCATCGCCGCCGCCAACGCCCTGTCGGACGTGTACGCGATGGGCGGCCGGCCCCTGGTCGCGGTCAACCTCCTCGCCTGGCCCCGCGACCGGCTCCCGTTCGAGCTGGCCCGGGAGGTGCTGCGCGGCGGCCTCGACATCGCCACCGAGGCGGGCTGCCACATCGGCGGCGGCCACAGCGTCGACGACCCGGAGCCGAAGTACGGCATGGCCGTCACCGGGGTCGCCGACCCCGAGCGGCTGCTGCGCAACGACACGGGCCGGCCCGGTATGCCGCTGTCGCTGACCAAGCCGCTCGGCCTCGGCGTGCTGAACAACCGTCACAAGGCCACCGGCGAGCGGTTCGAGAACGCCGTCGCGACCATGACCGCCCTCAACCGCGACGCCTCGCTGGCCGCGCTGGCCGCCGGAGCCACCTGCGCCACCGACGTCACCGGCTTCGGCCTCCTCGGCCATCTGCACAAGCTCGCCCGCGCCTCCGGCGTGACCGCCGTGATCGACACCGCGGCCGTGCCCTACCTGGAGGGCGCGCGGGAGGCCGTACGGGACGGCTACGTCAGCGGCGGCACCCGGCGCAACCTCGAATGGGTCGCGCCGCACACCGACTTCGGGTCCACGGACGCGGACACCCGGCTGCTGCTCGCCGACGCCCAGACCTCGGGCGGGCTGCTCGTGGCCGGGGAGGTGCCCGGAGCGCCGGTCATCGGGGAACTGGTGCCGTACGACGGCAGCCATACCCTCCTGCTTCGCTGACGCCGGCTCCGCCGAGGGGTATCGGGACGGGTCACCGCGGCTCGCGGCCACCCGGCCCGCGCCCCGGTGACGCCCGCCCGGGCGGCACTCAGGGCTCGGTGCCGGTGTGCTCGTCGATGCCCGCCCGGGCCCGGTAGGCCCGCACCAGCTCCAGGGACGCCGGTCCGCGCGGCCGGCGGCCCGGGCGGATGTCCACGGCGAACGCCTTCGCCTCCTGGATGTGCGTGTTCGGGTCGAGCGACAGATGCAGCAGTTCGTTGGCCGCGTCCCCGGTGGTGTAACCGTTGGGCCCCCAGTGGTAGGGCAGGCCCACCTGGTGCAGCCTGCGCCCCTGCACGGTCAGCGGAGCCATCCGGTCGGTCACCAGCACCCGCGCCTCCACCACCCCGCGGGCGCTGACGATCGTCGCCCAGCCCGTGTGCTCAAGACCGCGTTCGGTGGCCAGCTCCGGGGACACCTCGCAGAAGAACTCCGGTTGCAGCTCGGCCAGATACGGCTGCCAGCGCGACATGCCGCCCGCCGTGTGATGCTCGGTGAGCCGGTAGGTGGTGGCCACGTAGGGGAACACCTGGGAGCCGGGCTCGTCACCGCTCGGCTGGTAGCGGTTGTCCGGTTTCGAGGGCATCACGTGCCGGACCGGGTTGCGCTGCTGCTCGTACAGCAGGTTCTGGAACGGCGAGTCCTGCGGCTCGTAGTGCACCGGCAGGGGGCCGTCGGTGAGCCCGGACGGCACGTACAGCCAGGCCTTGCCGTCGGCCTGCATGATGAACGGGTCCTTGCCGGACAGCGCCTCGGGGCCGGTGGCGCCCTCGGGCGGCTCGCTGTCGGGCGACTTGTCCTTCTTGAAGTCGGGGACGTCGTGCCCGGACCACTCGCCCTTGTCCGGGTCCCACCACACGAGGGCCTTCCGCTCGCTCCACGGCCTGCCCTCGGGGTCGGCCGAGGCCCGGTTGTACAGGATCCGGCGGTTGGCGGGCCAGGCCCACGCCCATTCGGCCGCCACCCAGTCCTGCTCCCGGCCGGGCCTGCGGCGGGCGGCCTGGTTGACCCCGTCCGCGTAGACCCCGCAGTAGATCCAGCAGCCGCAGGACGTCGAGCCGTCGGGCTTCAGCTGCTCGTAGGAGGACAGCGGGTCGCCCTCGGCGTCATGGCCGTTGATCTCGGCGAGCACCGCCTCGGCGTCCGGCTCGGCGAGCGGGCCCTTCGTCGGGTAGTCCCAGGCGAGGTCCAGCAGCGGCCGGTCCATCTCGTCGGTCGACCCGGCGAGCTTCTCCCGGATCAGCCGTCCCAGGTGGTAGGTGAACCACAGGTCACTGCGCGACTCGCCGGGCGGCTCCACCGCCTGGTGGTGCCACTGCAGCAGCCGCTGGGTGTTGGTGAAGCTGCCGTCCTTCTCGGTGTGCGCGGCGGCCGGCAGGAAGAACACCTCGGTGCCGATGTCCTCCGTGCGCAGCTCACCGGTCTCGATCTCCGGGCCGTCCTTCCACCAGGTCGCCGACTCGATCAGCGAGAAGTCGCGCACCACCAGCCAGTCGAGGTTCGCCATCCCGAGCCGCATCAGCTTGGAGTTGGCGTTGCCCACCGCCGGGTTCTCGCCCACCAGGAAGTAGCCCTTGCAGACGCCCTCCAGCTGGGCCATCGTCGTCTCGTACGTCGAGTGCGAGCCGGTCAGCCGCGGCAGGTAGTCGAAGCAGTAGTCGTTCTCCTCGGTCGCCGCGTCACCCCAGTAGGCCTTGAGCAGGCTCACCAGGTACGAGCGCATGTTGCCCCAGTAGCCCTTGTGGGCCGCCTCCGCCTCCACGAAGGCGTCCAGGTCCTCGTTCTTGTGGGCGTGCGGCATCGGGATGTAGCCAGGCAGCAGGTTGAACAGCGTCGGGATGTCCGTCGAGCCCTGGATGGAGGCGTGCCCGCGCAGCGCGAGGATGCCGCCGCCGGGCCGGCCGATGTTGCCCAGCAGGGTCTGGAGCACGGCGGCCGCGCGGATGTACTGCACACCGACCGTGTGCTGCGTCCAGCCCACCGCGTAGGCGAAGGCCGTGGTCCGGTCCCGGCCGGAGTTCTCGGTGAGCAGCTCGCACACCTGGCGGAACAGGTCCTGCGGCACCCCGCAGATCTGCTCGACCATCTCCGGCGTGTAGCGGGCGTAGTGCCGCTTGAGCACCTGGAACACGCAGCGCGGATGGGTGAGGGTCTCGTCCCGTTCCGGCTCGCCCTCGCCGATCACCGCGCCACCCGAGCCGTGCGCCTCGCCGCGGGCCGCCTCGGTCACCGAACTGCGGTCGTCGGCGCCCTTGACGCGCTTGGCGTACTCCTCGTCACGCTGGCCGGAGGCCGCCTGCACCTCGCTGCCCTCGTACTGCCAGCTGGTGTTGTCGTACGAGCGGCTGTCGGTGTCGAGGCCGGAGAAGACGCCCGCCAGGTCCTCGGTGTCCTGGAAGTCCTCGCGCACGATCACCGGGGCGTTGCTGTACGCCACGACGTAGTCGCGGAAGTACTTCTCCTGCTCCAGGACGTAGTTGATGATCCCGCCGAGGAAGGCGATGTCGGTGCCCGCGCGCAGCGGCACGTGCAGGTCCGCGAGCGCGCTGGTGCGGGTGAACCGCGGGTCGACGTGGATCAGCTTCGCGCCCCGCGCCTTGGCCTCCATCACCCACTGGAACCCGACCGGATGGCACTCGGCCATGTTCGAGCCCTCGATGAGGATGCAGTCCGCGTTCTGCAGGTCCTGCTGGAAGGTGGTCGCGCCGCCGCGTCCGAACGAAGTCCCCAGACCGGGAACGGTGGAGGAGTGTCAAACACGCGCCTGGTTCTCGATCTGGATCGCCCCGAGCGCGGTGAACAGCTTCTTGATCAGGTAGTTCTCTTCGTTGTCCAGCGTCGCGCCGCCGAGGCTCGCGATGCCGAGCGTGCGCCGCGTGCGGGTGTCGTCGACCTCCCACTCCCAGCCCTCGCGGCGCGCGGCGATCACCCGGTCGGCGATCATGTCCATCGCCGTGTCCAGGTCGAGGGGCTCCCATTCGGTGCCGTGCGGGCGCCGGTACAGGACCTCGTGCCGGCGGGCTTCCCCCGTCGTCAGCTGAAGGCTCGCCGCGCCCTTCGGGCAGAGCCGGCCGCGGGAGATGGGGGAGTCCGGGTCGCCCTCGATCTGGGTGACCCTGTCGTCCTGGACGTACACGTTCTGGCCGCAGCCCACCGCGCAGTACGGGCAGACGGACTTCACCACCCGGTCGGCGGAGGCGACCCGCGGCTCCAGCCGACCGGTGGGGCCGCTCTTGGCGGCCGCGCCGCGGCCCAGCGGGTCGGTGCCCGTGAGCTGCCGGTAGACCGGCCAGGAGTCGATCCAGGTGCGTACGCCCATGGTGTTCACTCCTCCCGTTCCGTGCCGAGCCGTGCCCGCGGCTCCTGAGGTGGATTCTCCCGCAGCCGGGGGAGCGCGGCATCCCCGGACGCCGCGTGGGCGCGCGGCCGCTCACTTCGGCTGGGCACCGGGCCTCGCCTCCTCCGTCCCGCTCCGGACGAGCGGCGGAGTACCCGCGCCCCGGTACGGCAAACGCGGTCGTCCGCCCACGGGGGGTGCGAGCCCGGCCCGTTGGGGGACCCCGCCGCCGCGGAGTGTCGGTCGAGGGACCGACCGAGGTGCCCGTGACGTCCGATCGGTCGCGGCCGGGGAGGCGCTGCCGGTGTCGGTGCACCCTGGGACATCGACGGCGCCGCGAGGTCCGGCCTGACCACCGCCCGGCTGCGCCGCGCCCCCGAGCGCTACCCGCGCGTCCTGCACCCGCCGCGTCGGTCAGCGACCGGAATGACGGACCTGGCACGGCAACTCGGCGCCCGACCCGCGTGGACGGCTCAACCGCCGCGCTTCGCCAGCCGCTCGCGTTGCGGGACCACCGTGTACTTCGGGTCCTCCGCTGAGGCGACCCCGGCGTGGAAGACGCCGAAGCGCAGGGCGGCCGATCCGGACAGCAGGGCTGCTCCGGCCGCCACGGCGAGGCGCCGGTCGCGCAGGCGCCCCGACAGCACCGCCAGCGCGGCACCGCCCGCCGTCAGTGCCTCCGCCGCCCGCAGCAGCCGACGCGGTTTCCCCTGCTCGAAGGTTTCCGCGGGCAGGCCCATGCGGTGCTTCATCGCCCGGAAGGTGCCCAGCTCAAGTGCGGCCCCGAGCGCGGCCATGCGGCGCGCCGGGCCCGCCTGCCCGGTGGGAGTGGCAGCCAGCGCGAGACCGGCCGCCGCGGTGGCACCGGACCCCGCGAAGACGTACGGCAGCTCCCGGTGGCCCTCGTGCCACGAGGGCACGGCGGTGTCCGAGAGCAGCACGGCCGTGTACGTCGCCACCGCCGGGCCGAGGACGGCGGCGCCCGCCGTGGCCAGCGAGCCCACCCGCCGGGCGCGCCCCGTGAGGTCCACGGCCGCGGCGCCCAGCGCCAGCGGCGCGTACCCGGACAGTACCCAGGAGCCCACGCTCATCGGCGAGGTGGGCTTGAAGACCCGCAGCATGTTCAGGAAGCGCGCCGGGCGGCCCAGGTCGTGCACGAGCGCGACCAGCGACAGGCTGATCGCCCCGGCGGCACCCAGCTTCGCCGGGCGGGCCAGCGCCGGCCGCCCGGTGACGCCCGCGCCGGCCGCCAGCAGCGAGGACGCCCCGGCCAGACCCCCCAGGTACAGGTAGCCCGCGATGTCCAGCGGCTTCCACGTCGGCTTGTTCAGGATCGGCTTGCCGTAGTACGACGAGAACTCCGCCTCCGGGACCATCGGCTGCTCGCCGCGGCCGCCCCGGCCCCGCCGGTGCCGGCGGCGCCCCGCCTTCGCCCCCGTCAGCGCCTCGCGTCCCGGCCGCTCGCCCTGCAGCCCGTCCCGGGTGACATCGGATTCGCTCATCGCGGCCTCCTCGCGAAACTCGCGACGGCCAGCGCGCCGAGCGAGACGGCGGCCATCGCCGCGTGCCGCCACATGTCGGGCAGGTCCCGGGTGGTGACGACCGGGTCCGGGGGCAGTCCGTACACCTCGGGCTCGTCCAGCAGCAGGAAGAACGCGCCGTCCCCGCCCACCCCGTCGTCGGGGCTCTCGCCGTACAGCCGGGCATCGCTCACCCCGGACGCGTGCAGCTGTGCCACCCGGCCCGCGGCCCGCTCCCGCAGTTCCTCCAGCGGCCCGAACTGGATGGAGTCGGTCGGGCAGGACTTGGCGCAGGCAGGCTCCATGCCGACGCCGAGCCGGTCGTAGCACAGGGTGCACTTCCACACCCGGCCGTCGTCCTCGCGCTGGTCGATGACGCCGTACGGGCAGGCCGGCACGCAGTAGCCGCAGCCGTTGCAGACGTCCTCCTGGACGACGACCGTGCCGAACTCGGTGCGGAACAGCGCGCCGGTCGGGCACACGTCCAGGCAGGCCGCGTGCGTGCAGTGCTTGCACACGTCCGACGCCATCAGCCAGCGCAGCTCCGTGCGGCCGTCGGGCGACACCGGCGAGATCTCGCCGGCCGGGGCGCCGGCCCGGGCCGCGCCCGCCGGGGGAGCGGTGGCGCCCGGCCCGGGGGAGGCCGTGTCGGTGCCGAGCCGCGAGGCGGCGGCGAACACGTCGACGTCGTCGTGCGAGACCCCCGGTTCCTGCCCACCGAACGGCTTGCGCTGCTCGATGAAGGCCACGTGCCGCCAGGTGTCGGCGCCGAGCCCCTGCGTGTTGTCGTAGGACATGCCGGTCAGTTCGAGGCCGTCCTCCGGAATGGCGTTCCACTCCTTGCAGGCCACTTCACAGGCCTTGCAGCCGATGCACACGGAGGTGTCGGTGAAGAAGCCCATCCTGGGCGGGGCGTCCGGGTAACCGGCGGCACCAGCCACGTCCGGCTGCGGTCCGTACAGCAGGTTGCCCCGGTCCGCCCGGGCCTCCTGATCGCCTCTCATGCCCCGTCCACCTCGCTCACGACTCGTTCCCCTCGGCCGATCCCCCGGGTACCTCGCCGGGCGCCGGCTCGCCCGGCGGGAACGACCAGTCGTCGGGGAACGCCTTGCGCGGGAACTGCTTGCCCGCGGACGCGACCGGCAGGCGCCGGTCGAGTGCGATCACCGACCGCTCGCCGCGGCCCTCGGACCGGGACGACGGATCTTCGTCGGACACCGCCACCGCGTGCTCGCCTTCCGCCTGGTCGTGCGCCCCTCACTCTCGGTGCTCTCCTTCGAGCCTGGCACGGGTGCCCCTGGCCCGCGCGTCCAAAACGGTCCTCGCGGGCCGCGAGCGACGGTGGGACGCGGACCGTCTGCGCGGGGCGGCGCGACTGTCCGGCGGCCGGCACGGCTTTCCGGTGGTCGTCGAGGAGGTCGCCGTGGTGAACGTGTCCGAGAGCGTCGCCGTCCGGCTGCGGTCCCGGGGTGCGGAACGGTGTACGGAGTGTGCCGGGACCGGCCACCGACCCGCTGGTCGGCGTCCTGACGGACGGGCCGGACGCGAACAACGGCGACCTGAACCGGCTGACGCCGCAGCGCCGGGCCGCGGCCGGCGACCCGCCGATCCCGGTGCCGGGGGACCCCGCCCTGCCGTACGCGGAGTGGGCACGGCCGGCCGGGGTGCCCGCGGTCCGCCGCGACCGGCCCCGGCACGTCGCCTCCGTCCGGTCCGACCTGCTCGCCTCGCGCGGTCCGGCGGTGGTGGAGTTCGTCGTGGACGGCCGGACCCTGCCGGACCAGGCGGCCGGGGCCGCCGCCGGCGCCGGCGGCGCGATGCCCACGCGGGGGTGACCGGCCGGTGACGGCCCGCGATGATGGCTTCCATGACGACGGCCGCGCAGTGCGTGAACTTGCCCATGTACCCCGCCGTACGGGTTCCACACCCGTCCGCCCCCTCGTCGCGGGGGCGTGACCCACGGCTTTGTCCACAGTCGTGAAGGTGGGTTAGCCTGCCACGTATTTCTCATCGAGCAATTCCGTGAACTGCGGAAATGCAATCGCCGAATACCGGGTCAGGCCGTGTGCCCGGTTGTGGTTCCGAGCCCTCCGCACGAGGGCTCCTGGGGAGCGGAACGAGGGTGCGCATGGCCGGCAAGGCGACCGGGACGACCGAGGCGGTCCCGGCGGAACAAGAGCTGCGGAGACTCCTCGCGGGGCTGACCGCCGTACGCGACGGCGACTTCGGCACACGTCTGCCCGACGACGCCAGCGGACTCATGGGCGACATCGCCACCGTCTTCAACGGCATGGTCGACCAGCTCTCGGTGTTCACCTCCGAGGTCACCCGGGTGGCCCGCGAGGTCGGTACCGAGGGCACCCTCGGGGGACAGGCCGAGGTCCCGGGCGTCTCCGGCACCTGGGCGGACCTCACCGACTCCGTCAACGCCATGGCGGGCAACCTCACCACGCAGGTCCGCGACATCGCCCAGGTCGCGACCGCCGTGGCCAAGGGCGATCTGTCGCAGAAGATCGACGTGCCCGCGCGCGGCGAGATCCTGCAGCTGAAGGAGACCGTCAACACGATGGTCGACCAGCTCTCCGCGTTCGCCGACGAGGTCACCCGCGTCGCCAAGGAGGTCGGCACCGAAGGGCGCCTGGGGGGTCAGGCGCAGGTGCCCGGCGTCGCCGGCGTCTGGCGCGACCTGACCGATTCGGTCAACTTCATGGCCGGAAACCTCACCGCCCAGGTCCGCAACGTCGCCCAGGTGACGACCGCCGTGGCGCAGGGCGACCTCTCGCAGAAGATCACCGTGGACGCGCGGGGCGAGATCCTGGAGCTCAAGAGCACCATCAACACGATGGTGGACCAGCTCTCGGCGTTCGCCGACGAGGTGACCCGGGTGGCCCGCGAGGTGGGCACCGAGGGCCGCCTCGGCGGCCAGGCGGACGTCAAGGGCGTCAAGGGCACCTGGCGCGACCTGACGGACTCCGTGAACTTCATGGCGGGCAACCTCACCGCCCAGGTGCGCAACGTGGCCCAGGTGGCTACGGCGGTGGCGCAGGGTGACCTCTCGCAGAAGATCACCGTGGACGCCCGCGGCGAGATCCTGGAGCTGAAGAACACCATCAACACGATGGTGGACCAGCTCTCCGCGTTCGCCGACGAGGTGACCCGCGTGGCCCGCGAGGTCGGCACCGCCGGCAACCTCGGCGGTCAGGCCACCGTGCGCGGGGTCTCGGGCACCTGGAAGGACCTCACCGACAACGTCAACGTGATGGCCTCCAACCTGACCGGTCAGGTCCGCTCCATCGCGCAGGTCGCCACCGCCGTCGCCCGCGGCGACCTCTCCCAGAAGATCACCGTCGAGGCCAAGGGCGAGGTCGCCGCACTGGCCGACGTCATCAACACCATGGTCGACACGCTCTCCGCGTTCGCCGACGAGGTGACCCGCGTGGCCCGCGAGGTCGGCACCGAGGGACGCCTGGGCGGCCAGGCCCACGTGCCCAACGTGGCCGGCACCTGGAAGGACCTCACCGACAACGTCAACTCCATGGCCAACAACCTCACCGGCCAGGTGCGCAACATCGCGCTGGTGACCACCGCCGTGGCCAAGGGCGACCTGTCCAAGAAGATCGACGTCGACGCCCGCGGCGAGATCCTCGAACTGAAGACGACGATCAACACGATGGTCGACCAGCTGTCCGCGTTCGCCGACGAGGTGACCCGCGTGGCCCGCGAGGTCGGCACCGAGGGAC